>JAUYDD010000084.1 GCA_030704765.1 Nanobdellota archaeon
TAAGTGCTACAAAAGAGGAAAATATGTTTCATGAGGCAAAAATGAAGTTTTGGATTTATAATAAAATTAGAGAAGCTACAAAATTTAATAATCAGATTAGAGAAAACTAAGGCAATGATAAGGGGTCATGCAACACAGCAAACCAACCTAAAGCTTTATAAACCCTACATTCATACCATTTATAAATATTACTAAACGTTTATAAAGAATATGGCAGTAAGTGTTAAACGATGCCCTGAATGTGGTGGAGTGAACCTAAACTGGGATGAACAAAGAGGAGAAGTCTATTGTAATGACTGTGGGACAATAGTAGAAGAAAAAATGGTTGATTCTTCACAAGAATTGCAAGGAAGTTTTGAATCAGGTGATAAAAAAGGCAGGGGAGGAGCTCCATTATCAATGCAAAAATTTGATAAAGGCCTTACAACTAATGTTGGAGAAATATCAGATATCTATAAGCTAGATGCAGGTTCAACTAGAAAATTCTTAAGGCTTAAGAAATGGCAAGAAAGAGTCTCTACTTCTATTGAAAGGAACCTAAGGCTTGCTATGACTGAATTAAGAAGAGTAGCATCTTATCTTAATTTGCCAGAGGTTGTTAAAGATGAAGCATCTAGAATATACCAATTTGTATTGCAAAGAGGTTTAGTTAGAGGAAGGTCAATGGAATCTGTTATTGCTGCTTGTATATATGCTGCATGCAGAAGTTATAATATTCCAAGGACACTAGATGAGATTTCAGCAGCATCAGATGTAGAAAGAAAAGAAATAGGAAGGACTTATAGATTTATAATAAGGAAACTTGGAATAAAAGTTACACCATCTTCACCTAAAGACTACATACATAGGTTTGCGAGTGTATTAAAATTATCTCCAAAAACCCAGAATGAAGCATTGAAGATATTGAAAAAAGCAGAAAGCTCTGAACTAACTTCAGGAAGAGGTCCTGCAGGAATTGCAGCAGCTGGACTTTATGTAGCAGCACTTCTCAATAATGAAAAGAAAACTCAAAGAGAAGTCGCAGATGTTGCAGGAATAACAGAAGTCACAATAAGAAACAGGTACAAAGAGCTTCTTGATAAACTGGATTTAGAAGAAAAACTGAAAATAAAAGAAGCAGAGACAAAGAAAGCTAAGAAAAACGAAAAAGAAGATTAATTTCTACCCTAAGAAAGAAATCCTATAAAATCCAGGAATATTATGGACTTCTTGATAAGAAAAAGGTAATTTACATTCAAGAGCTAATTTTTCAACATCATCTTGTGTTTGACAAATAAGCTCAATTCCAAAACCAATATTATCCAAACTAGATTCTTTTTTTATTAATTTCAAAATCCCTGAGCCTAAGAGATATATTTGAAAGTTAACATTTTCTTCAACTAATCTGTTTTTGTATCGCTTTCTTAAAACTTCTATATGTGCGCCTAATTGTTCTTTATCTAATTCCATACCTCGGCTCTCTTCTCTGTATTTTCTTCCACTAATCCAATACATCAAGCACCATACTCTTGAATTTTGACACTCTTCCATAAATACTTCAGGATTTGACCAAATTAAAAGTTAATTGTTTTTTATTATGGATAATTGCATTATCAGAATATAAAATTTTGCAATTAGACAGATAGAGAATTGCGATAAAAAATTAGTCTAATTATAGCAATTCTCTATAGTTACATTTTTATATCCTTTATTTCTAAACATTTATATGCGGGGATGCCAGAGTGGTCAAATGGAACACGTTTAGGCCGTGTTGGCTTAGTGCCTTCATAGGTTCAAATCCTATTCCCCGCATTCATCATGCTGAAAGCATGATTCATGAGGTAGTCTTTGAACCTATGTTAACTGCTCAGATTCAAATAAGTTTGATAGTGCCTGAAGGGTTCAACGAGCAAAAGGATTTTCAGTAAATATAAATACAATAAGAAAATACTTTTGCGAGCTTTCCTATTCCCCGCATTCATCATATTTTCCCTTAAAAATGATGTTATCCTTTCATAACCCAGATTTGAAAATCAAAAAAACAATGGGCCACCCACACCTAAAGGTGTGGGTTTGTGACAGGCCCTTGTTTTTAGGATGCTCGAGAATTGAAAACTGTAACATTAGCTACGACCACATGATAAATCATGAGGTTTTCAATTCTCAACATAAATAAATTCTATCTTCAAAAACAATAAAATTCAAAAACTCTCATATCTAAATATCCATAAATATGCCAATAAAATTTAGTTTAGAAGAAAGGGTACCTGTATTTTCTTTTAGAAAACAGAAGTTAAGCAGAAATAAAGAGATTGATTTAAGAATCATAGCTCCATCTTTAGAACTCCAGATATCAGGAACAATCCATTGCCCTATAGTTGAAACATCAAGCTTAGATTGGAATGAATTGATAGGGATTTATAGTATATTTAATCCAAGAGAGCTTAATCTTAGTCCTGATGCAGTTATAGACGGATTTAAGGGATATAGTTATAAACACTCTTATCAAATTGAACGGATTGGGATTGATGAAGGAGCAAGATTAGTGAGGATTATGCTAAAGGATTTTAAGATTAAAGAATCTTTGTTTTATGCATTAAAAAAATTATTTGGATACCGTGACCCTTACTCTTTGACAGAATATCTAGAACATCCAAATTTAGGAAGCGTGAATAAGCCTAGAGTTGGTATAACCTATAATTTATAAAATTATATAACAACTATAAAAATCCTCTTCTGAAATTTCTTCTGATTATAAAAAATAATGCTATTACTGCAAAAATTATAAAGAATATTCCAATTGCAAACCAAATTTTTCTTGTGATTGTGCAATACTTTTGCGATGGGCAATCAGGATCACATTTTGTATTCTCGCAGAACTTATCATTTTCTATCTTGCAGTCTTTATCACATAATAGATGATTTTCAGATTTAGAGCAGATTTTATCTCCGCATTCATCATTAAAAGAAGATAATGATAAATTTTGTACTTGCTTATCTTTAGAATAGATTACAAGACTGTCTGCTTCTTTAATATAAGGCAATAATAAAGAAAATTCTATTGAATCTTCTATTATTATTTTCTCTTCAGAACCAGGCAAGGGATATATCTTAGTTGGAACATCTATTTTTCCTTCTAATAGTTTTTTTCTTTCTTTATTATATATCCTATATTTAAAATCAGATTTTCCTAACCTCTGTTTAGATCTTATAGGTTTTATAGATATTCTATTGATATTTAATTCACCTTTATCATATTTAACATCTAGATAATAACTCTTCTTTATCAGAAGAGGTGTTTCAGATCTGTCATAAAAATTAGCGTATTCTAAGATAGTATTGTTTATCTGCCTTTGAGAAACTACATCATATTCTGGATAAAGGTCATACATGACACTGTTTTTTTCAATAGGCCTGTAAAGATTAGAATAAGTGCATCCTTTAAAACATCCAGAAGATAAATCCCTCCATTTACTGCATCCTTCTGTATCGCAATTCTCATTTTCTATCTCTCCAATAGAATAATTATAATAATCAGAATAAACATATTCATCAGCAAGATTAGCAAAACTATGGCCTAATTCATGCAACAAGAATAAATTCGAATCTTTGTTTTTAGAGCATATCTTTGTGTATGTTGAAGCTGAACCACAATATCCAGGATTATTAACTAAGACAAATATGTTATCATAACCGCATAAAGAAGCTTCATCAAATATTTTCTTGTTGTTGCAGCATATCAAAGTAGGAACATTTTTACATCCAACTTCACAATCAAAATCTCTGCTTGTATTAAGAAGAGAAAAAGAAAGCCTTTCTCTATAGGAATTGAATGGTTCTAGAGAAATTAAAGAATCTCTGGAATTGATTAATTTTTTTGAATCTTCCTTAAATTCATTATAGTCCCTGTATCCAGAAGGTATTATCAAAAAGTTGATACTATCTTCTTTTAATCTTCCTTCTATTATCTCGCATCCTATTTTAGATATTAAAAATCTAGCTAAAGATTCTTCATTGCTCTTAATCTCATAATCTCCTATAGGCTTGTCACTGGAATCAAAAAATCCCCCATAGACCTTATCATTTGAAAGTTTATCATAATGTTTTCCATCATCAAACAATAGAAGTTCATATTCATTATCTTTCGAAACTACAGTAAGTGGAAGTTCTTGAGATTCTTTTTCTTCTTTATAATATGCATTTATTAAAAAGATTGTCCCTTGCTGTGAATTCTCAGGAAAAACATTTATAGTCATGCTGTTTTTTTGTATTTTCAACAGATTGGTGCTGATTAATGAAACATTTATTATAAGGATTATTCCTAATGTCAATGCCATTATTGATAAAATAAGTATATATAATTGTCTTATTGTAAGATTAATTGCCATCTTTTATAAATATATAAGAAAAAAGGATTTTAAATAATTAGCGAAAAACAAAAAATAAAGAAATTGCCTAAAAATTAGCAATCCCAACCGACCCAGAGGGTCGGGGTATTTGCTAATTTTTTCGCTTCGCGACCGGCAATTTCAGTCTCCAAGAAAAACTTTCAGAAGTTTTTCTGGGCCATTCAAAATCTGA
>JAUYDD010000109.1 GCA_030704765.1 Nanobdellota archaeon
TTTCTGTGCAGAAAATTCTTCTGAAAGAATTTTCATGCATCCTAAAAACAAGGGCCAATCAAACCACACTCGCCAGCAGGCGATTTTTTAGCTGTGGCAAAAAACCTTTAGGGTGTGGTGGCCCATTGTTTTTTTGATATTAATAAAATCATAACAATTTTAAAGTTGTATTTATTGAATAAATAACTATGGAAGAAGAAAAAGAAAGTGAGACGCATATTGCAATTTTTAATGGAAAGGCTATAAGAAGAAAGCTTGTTAATGATAAATGGTTTTTTTCTATTATTGATATTATTGGTGTATTAACCGATAGCACTATTCCTAAAAGATATTGGTCTGATTTAAAGATAAAATTAAAAGAAGAGGGTTTTGAGTCGTACGATAAAATCGTACAACTGAAATTAAAATCAGGAGATGGAAAGGAATATGGGACTGATTGCTCTGATACAGAAGGTATTTTTAGGATAATACAGTCAATCCCTTCAAAAAAAGCAGAACCATTCAAGAGATGGTTAGCTAAAGTTGGTTATGAAAGAATACAAGAGATAGAAAATCCTGAACTTGCTCAGGAAAGAATGAAACAACTTTATGATCAAAAAGGATACTCAAAAGATTGGATTGAAAAAAGATTAAGGGGAATAGCAATAAGGCAAGAACTAACTGATGAATGGAAAAATCGCGAAGTAAAAAAAGAAATATAATATGCCATATTAACAAATGAAATAAGTATGGCTGCTTTTGGAAAGACTGTTGAAGAATATAAGAAATTTAAAAGCTTGAAAAGAGAGAATTTGAGGGATCACATGGATGATTTGGAATTGATATTTACAATGCTTGGAGAAGCTTCAACAATAAGGATTGCTAAATCAAAGGATGCTTATGGACTTGAAGAAAATAAAACTGCTGCAAGGCAGGGTGGAGAGGTTGCAGGAAATGCAAGAAAAGAGCTTGAATTAAAAACTGGAGAAAGTGTTGTTAGTGATGAAAATTTTTTAGATATTCCGGAAAAATTAAAGAAGAAAAGAAAAAAATTAATAGAAAATTTTAATGAAAATAATTGATATTAGATGGGGATTTTTTGAGATGTTTTTGCAGAGAATATAAAGGGGAAATAACTAAAAGATCCTAAAAGACTCAAATTAATTTATGAATTGGGGGGTTCTTCAAAAAAGATTATTTGAATCTGTCTACTCAATCTCGATAATATTTATAAATAAAAGCCACTTTTTATTGACGTCAAACTGCCGAAATATAAACAATAAAAAAGCCTTTCAATATACCATAAGGGGCAGGTGCTCTGGCGGGGCTATTCATTCTACTGTAAGTGGTAAGTTGTATGTAGTAATTGGTTCTGGGTTGGTGGTAAGTTGTTTGTTGAATAGAAACAACAAACCAAAAGCTTTATAAATAACCTTACTATTATTAATATAATATAAATTTTAGTGAGGTTAAAATTATGTATATAGAGAGATTTTTGGAAAGGAAAATAGAAAAATATCTGCATAGAAAAGAAATCATTGCGATAATTGGCGCAAGACAGTGTGGAAAAACCACATTAATGGAGCATGTATTTAAAAAACTTAAAAATGCAAAATTTATCAGCTTTGAAGACAGGGATATTTTAGAATTATTCATTAAGGATATAAATAGCTTTGTTGATTTATATGCCAAAGACTTGAATTATTTATTTATAGACGAATTTCAATATGCTAAAGATGGTGGAAAACAGCTTAAGTATATTTATGATAATTATAAAATTAAAATTTTTATATCGGGCTCTTCTTCATCAGAATTATCAATACAAAGCGTTAAATATTTAGTCGGAAGAATTTTTATATTAAATCTTAATCCCCTTTCTTTTGGAGAGTATCTAAATTATAAAAATAAGAAAATTTATGAAATACAGATTAAAGACAAAATATTGTCTCCTCCAATAATAAAAGAAATTAATAAATATTATAAAGAGTTTGCAATATATGGGGGTTATCCTGCTGTTGTATTATCAAGCGATAAAGAAGAAAAAGAAGAAGTCTTAAAGAATATTTTTAATACTTATTTTTTAAAAGAAATTAAGGAGATTTTACAGTTACCTGAAGATTTTAAACTTAGCAAGCTAATTAAGATATTATCGCTTCAAATTGGAGGCCTAACAAATTATAATGAACTCTCTACAGGAAGCGGATTTGACTATAAAGAATTATTAAAGTACCTAAATGTTCTAAAAAAGACTTTCATTTGTTTTGAATGCCTGCCTTTTTTTAAAAACAAAAAAAAGGAACTTGTGAAAACTCCAAAAATTTATTTTTTAGATAATGGTTTTAGAAATATTGTTATAAAAAATTTTCAGCCACTTGAAAACAGAACTGATATTGGAGAATTAAATGAAAATTTTATTGCCTCTGAATTAACCAAAACAGGAATTGATACAAAATATTGGAGAACAAAGGCGGGTGCGGAGGTAGATTTTATTATAGAGAAAAATGGGGAGATTATTCCTATTGAAGTTAAATCAAATTTAACTAATTCTAAAATTACTCGAAGCTACAGAAATTTTCTTGACGAATATAAGCCTGAAAAAGGCTATGTTTTATCTATGAATTTTTTTAATCAAATTAAAATTGGTAAATACCCTATTTTTTTTATGCCTATTTTTAATATAGAAAAAATTACTAAATTTGATTTGAATTTATTCTGAAGAAGATAAAAATGGGTTTAAAAAAGTCCAAAACAAACAGGAATAATGCAATAAACCACCAATATAATTACTATACACTACAAATGACCTACTCCCAACTAGTTTTTGGCTCAAGCGAAGACTGGTTGGGCTATTTCAATACTTCTCCTTATACCTTCCCCTAGATTCAATAACTTTTATCCTTTTTTTGATTAATTCTGCATCTTTAGCTTTATAATTGTCAAGGATAATTTTCCAACAATGTTCCCAGATTGTAAAATGCTTTGCTTTTAATGCCTGCTGTAATAAATGCAGGTCCACTGCTTTATCTTCTATTTTATTTGAATGAAATGCAAGACCAAAGTCTATGAAATAGACTTTTTCTGAAGAATTAGCAATCTCACTATTGCTTGATTGAATATTTATGCTCGACAATCTCCTCTTGCTCGATTGTCTCGCTGATTTATTAGTGTTAATAATATTTAAATCTAAATGTTGTGGAAGTGATTGATTAAGCGAGGCATCTGTTTTATTAATTAAATCAGGATTTTCAACAAAAATCATATTACTTGTAGTTAAATCACCATGGATTATGCCTTGGTCATGCATTTTTCCAAGGTTGTATGCTATAGTTTTGCAAATTTCTTTGTAATCTAATTTCTCGAGATAGTCTGATAGCTTTTTACCTTTTATGTAATTCATTATTATTTCTTGTTTATTATCAGTCATTATTATTTTTGGGACTGGAATAACCTGAGATAATTTGTTTATTATTTTTGCTTCGCTTTTTGTTCTGCTTTTACGAAGTTTTTCATCTATTTCTTTTATTCTATAAGATTTTTTTATGCGGTTTTTAATGATAATTTGCCCACCTTCCAACCCTCTTCCTCCACCCGAAGATTGTTTTACTAGAGATATTACTGCTTCTGCGCCTTGAGCTAATATCTGGGGTTTCATATTATATCTTTCAAAATAATTGTATTTATAAATCTTTAAATTTAGATTTATTTATGGGTTTATTATCAATAATCAGGGGATTTTATCCTATTAGAGAACGATGGAAAACAACAGGAGGTTTGAGATTATGTAAACATCCTAGTTTAGATGAACCTCCTAGAGTTAAATATGCTGTTTTTAGTGATAGGAGAGTTTTTGATAGGAAAAAATTTGATAAAGTATGGAAATTATTTGAGAGTTTTTTAGCTGAAGAATTTTATTTTAGAGGCGGACCTTTAAATGAAAATGCTTTTGAATTTTGTTTAGGAATGCAGAGAAAAGGCGAGGAATTTAGTTCCTCTGATTTTAAAAATGCACTTGTTGCAAGAGAATATAATAGAGAATCTGGAGGCCCTCAATTAGGCGATATTATTGCTTATTATTTTCAAGGAGGATTAAATATTTATACTCATGCAGGAATTTATTTTGGAAACGAAGTTGTTAGGTCCAGATGGGGAGAAAATGGCCCAATAGTTGAACATCCTATTTTAGAAGTTTTACCTTTGTATATAGAATATTTAGGTGCATTAGATATTTCCGAGTTTATTGATAGGGATAAAATAAGATTTGATGTTTGGAGAAGACGAGCTGAAGAGCCTCAGGCAGCTGCAGAGATTTCTGAAGCAACCCCCCATGCTGTTCAATGTTATGGAATAGAAGATGAAACAGTTGTAAGAGAAGATTGTAATTATGATTGCGAGAATTGTGAAGTAAATAAGGTTTATAAGGGAAGGGTAAAATTAAGTTAATTATGTTTGTTTAATCCCAAGGATAAATGCCCGATGTCATTAAGTTAGTGGTTATTTGTTAGTAGTATGTCGTTAACCACCTACGGCCAACCACAGACTACAAACCTTAACTTAATGGGATTGGATAAATGCCCCTACCAGGTTGTGTCACAATTCGGTTTTTTGCTGTTTTTTAAAATTTTTTAGGCTTTTTAAGCCATATAAAGACTAAATTTTTTGTCTCGTAAGAATTACGAGACAGCCTGCTACGATTACTTAATCCTAAGGATTAACTCCTCAACTTTTTCCTCTGTAATAATTTATTCAGATAACATTCATTAGACCCTCTTTATAAATTTGAACATTAAGTTTAACTCTCCCACTAGTTTAACCTTAAGTAAACTTTGATACATTTACCTGTTTTTGTTATATGGGAATAATTTAAAAAGAGATACTTAATCGAAATTATATGAAAATAGATATACCTTTAGGGTTGTATGTACCAGAGGGCCATTGTGCAGTATTACACACTACTGGTCAAGCTAATTTATTTCGTATAAAATATAAACCTCATTCAGATACAATCTACAAAAATTGTACTTTTCAACTTAAAAGTCAGGAGGGGATTAGGAATCTTTTTACAGATGGTATTATGTATTGTATGGGATTGATGTTAATAGGAGAAAGTTCTTATGGGCTAATCCATGCAAATTCTGCCAAATCCTTAGAATTATTATTAAAAAGAGTCCTTTTTGATTTACCTGAAAGAGCAATACATGCAATGCACGCTTGTAGTTCTACTGGCATGGATAATCCAGCAAATAATTACCTTGAAGTGTTAAGTAGAATTACTCCAACAATCGTTCCAAGAATACATCAGCAACCAATTGTTTATCCCCAAGAAATTGCATGCGGAAAAGATGTTTTATATACTGGGTCAACAGATTAACAAAGTGGACTGCACCCTTATTTAGTAATACTCTCCTCCGCAGCGTTGCACTAAATACCCTTCAGTTATTCGGTTTATATAAGAGATTTAATCCTAAGGATTAACTTCCCAACTTTTTCCTCGAGAATTATTTAATTGCTCTTTTCAAAAACAAAAACCGTGCAAATAAATCCATTATCATCTAAATCTTTCTTTAGAGTCAATTTTAAACCTTTTTTCTTAAACAAATCGAGATAATATTGTTCTTCTCGGTTATAATCTATTAACTTACCAATTTGAGGAATATCAGAATAATGTAAAACCTCTTTGTATTCTTTTCCATCTAGTTTAATGATGTTATTTTCTATAAAGAGGTCTCTTTTATCTTTAAGTTTCTCTGCTAGATATTTTTCATTTGCTACAACTAAAATGAATTTGCCTTCTCTATTTAGCATAGAATAAATCTTTTCAGCGACCTTTTCTAAGTCTTCGGATGAAAAATGAGGAAATACATAAATTGCCGTGACAAAATCAAATTTTTCATCAGTTTGAACATCTTGGAAAGTATTATTATAAGTTTTTAGTTCAACATTCTTCTTAACAATAAGCGGTTTTTTATTAATAAAAAAGTTGTAATTTTTATCAGATGGCTCACATCCTGCAAGAGTTACCTCTTTAAAAGATTTGGCTAAATTATTCGATAACATTTTTATAAAAAACCCAATACCGAAACCAATATCAAATATTCGAATAGTTGAATGTTTGTGTTTAGAGATAATCTCTTTAATAATAAAGTTATTTACAAGAGAGTTAATTTTTGTCTTTTCTTGATTTTCCCATTTTATCTTTTCATATTGTTGATAAAAGAAGTTTTTGTTCTTCATTGTAATAAGTTAAACTAAAATGGATTTATAAGTTTTACTTGTTGACAATTGGTTTAACGCTCTTCCAAAGAGTTGAACTAATTGCTAATACTCTCCGAAGAAGCAGTGAGCTATAAACCTCGCTAGTTATTCCATTTATGTAGCTAACTTAATCCTAAGGATTAACTTACCCTACGATAAGTTTAACCTTAGGTTAAGGTTCTCCCGCTAATTTTCTAAATTTTGTCGACGCTGACTAAAAAGCATTAAAAAAGTTGAGTATTAAAAATAGCTAAGGTTAAACTCTGCAAAAATGAGCAGATGTGCTCCCCGGAGCTGAATTTCTTATTTTTTGGCTATTTTCCACATAAGATCAAAATAGGATTTAAAACTCTCTGCAATTTTCTTATTTTTTATAACAAACATTATAGGAAATGGCTCATATATCCCTATGCAAACCTGATCTTTGAATGTTTGAAATAAGGCCGGCATATCCATTCCCTCTGGCATATATTTAACTTGTGTATTACTAAAATTTTCTAAAAATAGAGTTTTTCTTCCAGTATGATTCTTAATTACTTTTTGGATTACTCCTTTTTTTGCTCTTCGACTATTATAATCTTTAAAGTAGCCAGTTAAAGAAGGATTCATTAATGGCGGGGAACCAACTATGTAAATTTTTTCTCCTTTACTTAAATTATTTAATATAGATTCTTGTAATGTTTTTATCCCCTTAACACCTTCAAATACATTTATTTCATATGGTTTTTTTGCTGAATACCTTATTTTACTAAGCTCTTTAATTGCTTCTTTAACCTCTATTTCTACTTTTTGCATATCTTTAATTTTATCACTATAAGTCTTTAGTAGAATTTCGGGGTCTGCAGCCATAAAATTTTTTTTATTTGCGGAAATAGTATAAGAAATAAAACCTTTTGTAGTCAGGCTATCAAGTATCTGATATATTTTTGAAGAAGGAATTCCTGTTTTTTTAATAATCTGCCCGGTTGTAGTGGGTCCTAATTGTATTAGAGCATTATATACATAAATTTCCTTTGTGCTTAATCCCAAATATGCCAATGGATGAAATATTTTATCTTTAATGAATTCTTCCATAAAAATATATATCTTTGATACTTAAAAACCCTTCGATTATACTACTCCTAAAAGTAGTAGGGTAATAATATATATGGGCTTTCCATTTCAGATTATGGAAAAGAAAACATTTAACACGGGAGAAAGACAATACAGAAGGACATATGAGCCTCTTTTGCCAGAATACTATCCAATAAAACTAATTGGAGCATTCATATCTTTAGATTTTATTGTTGGTTGTGCTTTTAATTGTAGTTTTTGTATTTCTAAAAGGCATCCTTCAAGAAAGGAGTTATTTGAAAGAGGGTTAGTTATTGATAATCAAGTATCTCCTGAAAAGATGTATCATTGGCTCAAATCTTTACCCTCATATCAAGCAGGAGTTCAGATAAGAATAGGACATGATACAGATGCAGGATTAGAATTTGAAAAAAGCTCACAGTTAATTGATCTTATAGATAATGACAATTCTATCACTTATTTAACAAGAAAACCTTTAACTGAGAAAGAAAGAGACTTTTTCGCTAGATACAGAAGAAACCTTCTACTAAAACTTACTACAACTCCAAGAAGTGAATCTTTAGGTGTAACTCGAGACCCTTTAGATTTAGTTCATTCAGCAGAACCAATTAATAATAAAATGTTATACTGGGTAGTTGGACCTTTAGTAAATGACAATCAAGAGGACACTGAAAGAATTTTAAAGACTCTTCCTAAAGGCAGTAGATTGTTTCTTAAAAATTTAAATTATTATGGATTACTACATTTGGATCAAGTTAAACCTTTAGCAGAACAAGACTATAAAAGACTTGAGCAAGTTGCTTTAGATCAAGGACATATTGTAACAGAATGGTTTTGTGATAGTTTAGCCCGGGTTAATAGGGGATTTTTTGATATTGATAAAATTGAGCAACAACCAGATTCACCAAAAAAAGAAAGAGAACTAGCATATTGCAAATCTTGTTCAAGTTATCCTATTTGTTACACTCCCCTAAACGTTAAAGAATTTAGAGGCCAATTAGATAAACATTTAGAATTTTTAGGACTTCATCTTACAGATGAGCCAAGGAGAACTGGAAATCGCTCTTTTGAAATTAAAGTAGCAGAACCAAGTTCAAGAGGAGAGGAGACTTATCTTAATCATGTCATTAATCCACCAGTTAGTGTTAATATTAATACAAGAGAGCAAGGAAGAAGCCAAGGGGGAAGTTTCTGCAATATAGATGGAGAAGTCCTAAAAAGATGGTATCAAAATGGTTTTTTTCCAGTTACAGAATTGAATAATGTTGCTGAAAATGTTCTTGATGATATAAGGCGAATATTTGGAAAAAGAGGAGATAGTCCTAAGACATTTTTTGATAATGGAGGTTTAGCATTTGAATGCAAAAAATGCAAATAAACAAAATGAGAATAATACAACACAGTTATCAACTAAAATTTCAACAAAATGAAGAATTGATTGAAATACTATCTGAAGAAGGTAGAATCAGAAAACACTTGGAAGCCCTACAAGATCATAGCCCTCATACTCTTGATCATAGTTATAGGGTTGGATTATTATGTGTCGATCTGGGTCTTGAAAATGGATTTCAAGAAAGAGAGATAAAATTATTAGGTTATGGGGGATTACTTCACGATATTGGAAAAGTATATATTCCTTCAAAAATATTAGATAAAAATTCTTTTTTGACTTCTTTTGAAAGAGAATTAATAAACGGACATACTAGATTAGGAGCAGAAGCAGTGGAAGAGTTTGAAGATGATTTAAGGAGAATTATTGTTGGACATCATGAATACCAAATAAATCCTTATCCAAGGAAAGGAAATAAGAGAAGAAATGCTAAAAGAGAGGAAGTGATTGAAAGAAGAGAAAATAACCCCTTAGTTGAGACTTTAACTCAGATATTAGCCGCCTCAGATTTTTATGATGCTCTAAGAAGTGAAAGGGCATATCAATCTCCAAAAGAAAAAGGAGAGGCTGAAAGGATTATGTTAACTAAGTATACTGGAAATCATAAGTATGTGAATCAATTACTTATGAGATAAAAATGAAAATTCAAATAGATTCCCATGAATTACAAAGACAAGTTGAAATGGCCTTTTTACTTGAGGTTACAATACCAAAAGAGGAATGCACTTCTAGATTTAGAGATATAGGACCTAAACAAAAATTTGAATATTTCTTAATCTCTGCAATAAACTCTGGAAAGTATTTTTTCGAATTAGGGGAGAGAATCAACGAAACGCAAGGACAACCAGAGGTATTTTATGATTTGGCTTATCAAGCTTTAATTGACAGCCAAAAATCCAGAAATGGAAAAATTGTAAATCACGGTTTATTAGAAATAATGTTTCCCGTTGTTGTTTCTAGGTGCCTTTTAGATAAAGAGGGTTTAGAAGTTTTGAAAACCGTTCCAAATGTTCTAAAAGATACATCAAATGAAGATGTAAGATATGTGGCAGAGATGAGAAGAAAGATTTATTTAGCAAGTGATAAGCAATTCAAAAGAGATTTTCCCTTTCATGCATTTGGAGATAATGTTCTTGAGCATTATGAACATCATAAAATTGTAGCTCATCAGGCATCAAAATTATTTGTTAGCGAACTAACTGAAGGTATGCCCCTAACAAAGATGATGTATCAATCATTAACAACAGACAAGGGAAATTTGACAGAAAGATTAAATGAAGGATTTAATCAAGCTAGAAGTCTATCCGAGCTTCCATATGGAGCATTAGCAGATTTCTCTGCAGCAGCTCTTTTTCTTTTAATTTCTGAGAATCCCAAATCTTCTATAATTTAATTTATTTTCTATCAGTTAAGTGCCCCCAATTTTTCTCTAAAAATAGCCAGTTAAACGCTCCCCGAAACAGATAGATGTGCTCCCCAGACCTCAGCGTCTATGAGAATGTGGGATTATGAACCTAAGGTTCAAGGACCCTACGATTACTTAACATCAAGAACTTTCAGTTCTTGAGTGTGCTCAAGAATTAGTAAATTCTTGACATCCTAAGGATTAACTTCCCAACATTTTCCTAGACTTGAACACCTTCTTCTCTAAGAAATTCTATTAATCTATTCAAAGGAAAAGTTATCTGAGAAGTGAATGGATAACTTCCTTCTGCTACTTCAGCAAATCTAAACAAACCATCTCCTTCAAAAGCTCCTGCACAATTTAATGCAGGATATCTTCTTACATAGTCGTCAATCTCATAGGAACTAAGTTCTCTGAATTTTACTTTATATTCCTCAGCAGCAGAATATAATTTATTGGTCCTTGGATTAAAAACTGCGATTCCACCTATTATTGATAACCATTTACCTGAAAAAGATTTAAGCATAGATTTTGCTTCTTCAATATCTGCCGGTTTTTCATAGACATTTCCATTGAAATATACAATTAAATCTCCTCCAATAATAAGAGAATCGTTATTTTCATCTCCTACCTGTCTAACTTTAGCCTCTGTCAATTTTTTAGCCATGGTAATTGGATTATTATCCCGAATTAATTTTTCGTTAATACTACTTGGAATAACCCTATATGTCAAGCCTAAGATTTCTAATGCTTTTTTTCTTGGAGCAGATTTAGATGCTAAAATTATATCCATACAAAATTAATAATTATCTACTTTATAATAATTTACATTTGAGATTATAATTCAACTCTCCATTAGAGAACTCAACTTTTTAGTAATACTCTCCTCCGCAGCGTTGAACCAAATCACTCTTTAGTTATTCGGTTTATGTAGCTAACTTAATCCTAAGGTTCGAGGACCCCACGATTACTTAATCCCAAGGATTAACTCCCCAACTTTTTCCTCAATTTTTAGATAGAAAGAGTTTTATATGATCAATGTTATCTAAGCTTATGCAAGCAGAAAAAGAATTTATGAATAAAGCTATAGAAGTTGCAAAAGATTCTGCAAAAAGAGGGGATTATGCATTGGGTGCTGTAATTGTTAAAGAGAATAAGATTATTGCAACAGGAACAACAAACCTCAAACACGAAAATGATCCAACAGTTCACGCTGAAATCGTTGCAATAAGAAATGCTTGTAAAAGTGTAGGTTCAAAATTTCTTAATGATTGTATTCTCTACACAACCCATGAACCTTGTCCTATGTGTGCTTCAGCAGCTATATGGGCAAGAATGGAAGGAATAGTTTTTGGAGCGAGTTTAGAAGATGCTTTAGAATATGCAAAATCAAAAGCTACTAGAAAGTTTACTTGGAGGCAAATAAATATTAAATGTAAAGACATTTTGTTGAAGGGGGATCCAAAACTTGAGTTAATTGAAAAGTTTATGAGAGAAGATTGTAATAAGCTTTTTGAGTTATCTTCTTAATTTTTTATTTTATGTGAAAGTTGACTTCTTAGTTCAACTCTCTGTTGGGGCAGTGAACCAAAATAGCTCAAAGTTATTCGGTTTATGTAGCTAACTTGAACCTAAGGTTCGATTACCCCACGATTCCTTGAACTATCTTTAAAACTTCATTTTTTTCCCAAACTTCTTTGCGATTTTCATCATCTGCTTTTGGTTCAAGCCTTGGCTTGGATCAATATTTGAAAGGTCTCCACTTCCGCTTGCCAATTCTTTTAATAATTTGTATTGCTTGAGCAGCATTCTGATATCAGAAGTTGTTGAACCGCTTCCTTTAGCAATCCTTCCTAATCTACTAGTCTGTTTTTCAATAATCTCTGGAGATTCTATTTCTTCTTCTGTCATTGAATCAATTATATATTGCCATTTTTTTATCTTACCTTCTTGAGCTCCTAGAAGTTCATCAGGAATCTTTGCTTTTCCTAGTCCAGGAATCATCTCAACTATTTTAGACATGCTTCCAACATTTCCCATGTTTTTTAATTGTTCTTGAAAATCACGAAGATTAAAATTACCCTCTTCTAATCTTTTTTTTGCTTTTTCTTGGGATTTTTCATCAACAGCTGACTGTACTTTTTCTAAAAGGCCTTCTAAATCTCCTAATCCTAAAAGTCTTGATATAAATGCTTTTGGATTAAAAGTCTCAAAATCTCCTGGTTTTTCTCCTGTTCCAATGAAGAATACAGGAGCTTTTGTCTCATTACAAGCTGTTAATGCACCTCCTCCCTTTGCAGTAGAATCCATCCTCGTGATTATTACTCCATTTATATTGCATGCTTCTTGAAATTCATGGGCTTGTTTTTTTGCTGCTTGACCAATATCTGCTTGAATTACAAGAATTGTGTAATCTGGTTTTATTTCTTTTTCTAAACTTTTTATTTCATTAATTAATTCTTTATCTAAAGTATGCCTACCAGCTGTGTCAATAATAACTAAATCATATTTGTCAAGCTCATTTTTGAATTTTTTATAGGTCTTTATTGGATCATTTTCGTCTTTTTCTATAAACACAGCTACTTTAACTTTTTGTCCTAGTTGCTCTAGTTGTTCTCTTGCTGCTGGACGATGGACATCTAGGCCAAGCATTGCAACTTTATATCCTCTTTTGGAATAATATGCAGCTAGTTTTGATGAAGTTGTTGTTTTTCCACAACCATATAAACCTAATAACATTATCTTATTATTCTTACCTTTTTCTATATTCAATTCATGTTTTTCTTTTCCTAAAAGATTGATAATTTCATCATGCAATATTTTTGTCAGATGTTCTTTTCTTTCAATTCCTTTAATTTTTTCATCACTAGCTTCTTTTCTAATCTTATCACCAAGTTCTTTTACAAGCATTATATTTACATCAGCTTGTATAAGTGCTCGTTGAAGATCTTTTACAATAATATCTATTGTTTTTGAATCTAGAAATATAGCACCAGCTATTTTATCAAATCCTTTTTTCAATGCTGAGCCTAAATTTCCTAACATCATAATATAAATAAATAAAGGTTTATAGGAGTTTTGGTTAAAAAATTAGATTAATATGTTTAAGTAAGTTATTACTAAAAAATAGTAAAATTTATAAATGGGGTAAAATATCCTTATTTCAAAATCAAAATCCATTGTAACTTTATACTATAATTCCCAATCCCAATACTATATATGTAGTTGTTACGCCTTAATTCTTGAACAAAAACTTTATAAAAAAGAAATTGTTCTTAAATAAAGAAATTGCCTAAAAATTAGCAATCCCAACCGACCCAGAGGGTCGGGGTATTTGCTAATTTTTTCGCTTCGCGACCGGCAATTTCAGTCTCCAAGAAAAACTTTCAGAAGTTTTTCTGGGCCATTCAAAATCTGA
>JAUYDD010000120.1 GCA_030704765.1 Nanobdellota archaeon
TTATTATGTCGAGAATTGAAAACCTCATGATTTATCATGTGGTCGTAGCAAATGTTACAGTTTTCAATTCTCGAGCATCCTAAAAACAAGGGCCAATCAAACCACACTCGCCAGCAGGCGATTTTTTAGCTGTGGCAAAAACCTTTTGGGTGTGGTGGATTGTTTTTTTGATATGAATTCTGATTTTTACGATATATTTATAAATAAAAAACATTTTATTTATAAAAGGTGATAAAATGTTTTTAGAATCATTGATATTATCAACAGGAGATGGAAGCACCATTAGGTTTGTGATAGATAATACTCTGTTAGCTGAGATATTCATGTTCATAGCTGGATTTCTTATATTATCTCTTATTATGGGATTCTTGATTCATATCTATTTTGCTTTGGTTGGATATAGATTATCAAAAAAACTTCGATATGATAAGCCTTGGCTTGCATTTATTCCTGTTGCAAATTTCTTTTTATTGCCTATCTTAGCTAAACAACCATGGGCACTAGGTTTTTTGTTCTTAATTCCCCCTGTATTTTTTATATTAGCCATATATTGGACTTGGATTATTTTTGAAAGAAGAAATTATCCAGGAATATTAAGCCTAATATTGATAATTGCAATCTTACCTGGTGTTGGTGGTGCTGGGTTTTTTGCATTCTTGATTATCTTAGGCTTTGTTGCTTTTTATGACAGGAATAAGAAAGATAGAAATATAAAGATAGTGAAAAAGAAAAAAAGGAACTAGAAACTTTTAAAAATACCTTATTTATAGGTATTTTGAGGTGAAAATGCCTCAGACTTATTCTGAGAGATTTAAAATAAATTAATTTAAGTTAATATGCCAAGACCATTACATGAAAGGGGATTTGAAGTAAATGGAAAATATCCTCCTTATAGACTATGCTATGAAATTGATAAATCTGGACAAGAAAAAATCACTATAGATAGGGAAAGTGGTAGTGTGATAATCAAAGTATATGATAGTAAGATTAGTGCTATTTCTGGTAATACAAATCAAGCTCTTATATATCAAGATAAAGGATTAGAAAATTCAGGAGAAGAAGATCTTCTTGGAGAATCTGAATCTTTGGATGAATTAATTCAAGATTCTGATTCAGAAATTCCTTTTTATATCAATCCATTGATAGAGCTTCCAAAAGAAATAAAGGATATTAATTATGATCAAGCATATCAGTTGTACTTATTTGTTAAAAAAATGTTAGATGTTGACAAAAAGCTTAAAGAATATATTCCAAGATTTTCAAGTTCTAGTGAACTAACCTTGTTTAATATTTTAGGTATTGATAAGTGTGAAGATATTTTTAATAATAGGATAGGAGATGAAGATGCCAGTTGATTTAAGAACAAGGAAATTAGCAGAAATAGTTGTCAAATATAGCGTAGTTGTCAAACCTAATGAAAAAGTCATTATATCCGGAGGTACTGAAGCTCTTGACTTTATTATTGAGTTATACAAACAAGTGATTCTTGCTGGAGGCCATCCTATAGTAAGTGTCAATTTGCCTAATGTAACTGATTTTTTCTATAAATATACTAAAAAACATCAATTAGATTTTTTCCCTGATTATTGGTTCAATACTGTAAAAGAATGCCAATGCTATATTCGTGTTAATTCAGAGGCAAATACGAGAGAATTGACTAATAGTGATCCTAAAAAAATAAGGGATAGAGAGAAAAAACTTCATATTATATCAGATTATATTGTAAACACTAGAGATAAAATAAGAAGAGTTACTGTTGGTTATCCGTGTTTAGCACTTGCTCAAGATGCTGAAATGAGCTTAACAGAATATGAGAATTTTGTCTATAACGCATGTTTAATTGATTGGAAAAAATTTGGAAAAAAATTAGATAAAATAAGCTCAGTATTTGAAAAAGGAAAAAATGTGCATCTTATTGGAGATGGTGTTGATTTGAAGTTTTCAATAAAAGGAAAAAATTCAGTTGCTGATAAAGGAGAAGAAAACATGCCTGGTGGAGAGATATTCATGGCCCCTGTAAGAAAAAGCTTGGATGGATGGATAAAATTCGATTATCCAAGAATTGTCTCTGGAAAACAAATAGCAGAGGTATATTTTAAATTTTTAAATGGTAAAATAATCGAGTTTGATTGTGAAAAAGGAAAGGAATTTTTAGGAGAATTATTAAAATCAGATGAAAATGCTTCTTATATTGGGGAATTTGGAATAGGATGCAATCCCAGAATAAACAGATATACTAATGACCTGTTGTTTGATGAAAAAATAAGTGGAACAATACATCTTGCTTTAGGCATGGCATATAAACAAAATGGTGGTGGAAATGATTCTTCAATACATATAGATGTTGTAAAAGACATGAAGAAAGCTAAAATAGTTTTAGATGGAAAGATTGTGCAAGAAAACGGAGTTTGGAAAATCTAATCTAACACTCGGATTTTATTAGCATTTAATTGAAAATTATCTTTATATTCTGATAATTTACCTGTTATGGATATATTATCTCCTTTGTTTATTGAAAGATTTTTGTTTGAATAAAAATAAATAGGAATTTTTCCTGCACTATCTTTTATTTGAAAAACATATCTATTTTCTTGTTTTTTTATACTAGTTATTTCTCCATTTATTTTTATAGTTTTATATACAAGGTCTTTTTTTATATCACTTATTTTTGTTGGTTTTGGTTCATTGAAATTTGATATTATTAATAAAATCAATATTCCTACTATAGAAAATATAAATGAAAGCTTTAATAGAAGCTTGTTTTCCATGAGATAAATGGATTATTTTTTAATTGGTATCATAGAAGATATTTTGTTTACATTCAATAAGATAATAAGCATATTTGCCATTGTAAAAAATAATAAAGCATACATATGATTATGATAAGCTTTTATAGGATCAACTGTCCTGTAATCATCAGTCAAGTAAGTATCTTCTTTAAAATCCATTGTTATTTCTACATTCCATATGAAGATATAGAGGGAGGATAAATTAAGTAAACAGAACAAGATCAAAACTACCTTCGTCAGATTAAAATTTGGTTTTATTGTTTTTTTCATCTCTTTTTACTTTTTGATTAAGAGCCTATATTTTTTAAAACTATGTTTTTAGAAAACTTTAATAATCCTCGATTTTTAGGATTTTTATGGTTAAATCAAAAGCAAATAAATTAAATTTTGAAGAAAGATATAATCTTGTAAAAAGAAACACAGCTGAGATTATAAGTGAAGAGGAAATAAAGAAACTATTAAAGGAAAAGGATAAACCTGTGGTTTATCTAGGAACTGCTCCAACTGGAAAACCCCATGTAGGATATTTCTTATGGGGATTAAAGGTCTGTGATTTATTAAAAGCGGGTTTTCATGTAAAGATACTTCTAGCTGATCTTCATGCAGCATTAGATAATACACCTTGGAATGTATTAGAATATAGATATGATTATTATGCTGCAATAATACCTGAGATGATAAAAGCAATAGGCGCAGATACTCAAGAATTAGAATTTGTAAAAGGCAGTGAGATGCAACTTTCTCCTGATTATATGTATGATGTATTGAAATTATCTAGTTTGGTTTCTGTACATGATTGCCATAAAGCTGCATCAGAAGTAGTCAAGATGGGAGATAATCCTAAACTCTCGGGTTTAATATATCCTTTAATGCAAGCATGCGATGAACAATATCTCGAGGTTGATTGTCAATTAGGAGGCACTGACCAAAGGAAAATAATGGTTTTAGCTAGGGAAAACCTTTCAAAAATCGGTTATAATCCTCGAATCGAGATAATGACTCCGTTATTACCCGGACTTGTTGGGAAAAAAATGAGTTCATCTGACCCTAATTCAAGGATAGATCTTCTAGAAGATGAAGAATCAGTAAAAAAGAAGATAAATAAAGCAGAGTTCATTGAAGGTGATGTTGATAATGGAATAATGGCTTTTATTGAATCTTTTTTAATGGTAATAAAAAAAGATAAAGGAGAGAAATTTGTGATTGAAAGACCTGTAAAATTTGGTGGAAAAAAAGAATATTCTGATTTTGAAAGTCTTAAAAAAGATGTTTTATCTAAAGAAACCCATCCTATGGATGTTAAGATTGCTGTCGCAAAAGAAATATCTAAGATTCTTTCTAAGATGAATAAGAAAAAATTATTAGAATTATCCAAGATTGCTTATAGGGAATAGATATTTTCATAAAAAGGTTATATAAATGTTTTTTAATCAATGATTCATTCAGTATAGAACTCAATTATATCTTTATCTTTGACTATATGTTTTAGGCCTATTTTTTGACCTGCAAACTTGCTTGAAGGACCCCAAACTTTTGCATATTTAATTTTTTTACTGTATTCATGAAGTATTTTTTCAGCTAGTTGTTCGAGAGTTGAATCAGGGGGCATTATCACTGGAACATCATCTTCTTTTTTTCCAGGCTGGTGTGTATATATCCTTATGATATTAAAGGATTTGAATATTTTTTCTTTTAAATCCTCAAGATTCTCTTTTTTTTCAGCTGAGATTGCGACAAAATTATATTTTTTTGTCTTCAATGTCTCTATTATCTTTCTTTTTGTGTTTTCATCATATAAATCTATTTTATTGAAAACTATAATCTGTTTTGCTTTTTTATTCCTTAGATTATTCAATATTTCTTCAATTTCATGCAATTTTTCAACAACAACAAGTATTGTATCTGAATTATTGACAATTCCATGATTAAAACCAATAGATGCTATCGGAGGCAGGTCTACTATCTGTATATTGCATCCGCTATAATTTAATGTTCCAATTTCAGGCTCTGTTGTTGTAAAACCATAAGATGCTATTTTTGGATCTGCATTTGTCAAGGATTTTAATATAGAAGACTTTCCTGAGTTAGTTAATCCAACTAATACTGCTTGAAGTTCTCCTTTTTTAATACCTTTTTTCCCTTTAGAAGCTTTTTTTGATTTAACAATAGCTTCTCTTAATTTTTTTATTTTAAGGCGAATATCTCCTCTGAATTTTTCAGATCCTTTATGAGCCGGAGCTGACCTTAACATTTCTTCTAAAGCTTTTAATCTTTCTTCATCTGTTTTTGCTGCATAATATTTTTCTTCTGCTTTTGCGTATTCAAAACTTGCATTGATTGGCATATAAAAACAAAAATTTCTTTTTAAAGAAATTTTTATGCTCCTACTACATATTTTAATAGTAATCTGGTTTTAAAAGAATTATGGAACTAACAAAAGAATTTTTTTTAAGGGATGTAGAGACAGTAGCAAAGGAATTATTAGGAAAAGTATTGGTTAGGAAGGTTGGTGATTCCGAGTTGCAAGCTAAGATTGTTGAGACCGAATCTTATTTTGGGTCTGATGACCCTGCTTCTCGTGCTCGACAGAATGGAGACCTTAAGAAGACAATGGAAATGGATGCTGGAACAATACTTGTATATGGTGTACATAATAACTGGATGCTGAATTTTGTTACTGGAAGGAGCGAGGAAGCTAGGGCTGTGCTTATTCGTGCTATTGAACCCTTGAATTTTAATTCTAAAGGAAATGGACCTGGACTTTTGACTAAGGCTCTTAAAATTGACAAGAAATTTCATAAACAAAATATTATGGATAATAAGGAAATCTGGATTGAGGATATAGGAAATAAAATAGTTAATAATGTTGTTAATATTATTAGTGGGAACAGGGATAGTAAAGTTGGGAAGAGTAGAAAAATAATACCAATAACTTCTAAAATAAATAATATTCCTAACGAGTTTGAAATAGGAACAAGTTATAGAATTGGAGTAACAAAAGATCTAGATAGGCATTTGAGGTTTTATATAAAAGGAAATAAATTTGTGAGCAGGTGAGGGGTTTTTGGTTGGGTACTTGAATAAGACGTTTAACTATTTTCTATCTATAAAAAGGCTTATAATCCATATTAGGTTATTATAGTAACTGAAGTTTATACCAAAATAAATTTCAGTTCCTAAATAGTAAAGAAATAAATTTATCTGAAAATTTATTTCCTTTCCTATAATAAAATAAAAATGGGGTCTGAAATCATTATATTATTTGCATTAGCAGCAATGTTCTGCTGGGGAATTGGAGATTTTTTAATACAAAAATCAACAAGAAAGATAGGAAATGTTGAATCACTTGCCTTTATAGGAATTATAGGTACAATTGGACTTATCCCTTTTATTATAAAAGAAATCCCTTTACTATTCTCTCTTCCAAATTTTCTCTTGCTTTTATTGCTAGGAGCAATCACTTTCTTTATAGCATTGTTTAATTTTGAAGCTTTAAAAAAAGGAAAGCTATCAGTAATTGATGTTATAATTGAGCTTGAGCTTCCAGTAACAATCATATTAGGATTTTTATTTTTTAGAGAAACATTGTCTTATTTGCAGATATTTGTTATTTCCCTCATATTTATTGGAATTGTACTTATGGCAACAAAATCTTTTAAACATTTTAAAACAAAGCTTGAGAAGGGAGTCTTATTTGCGTTAATTGCAGCTATAGGGATGGGTTTAATAAATTTTTTAACAGCAGCTTCATCAAAACAAGTCTCTCCATTAATGGCAATTTGGGTTCCATGGCTTATTTTTTCTATAATCTGTATTTTATACATAGGAAAAAGAGAAGGTTTAAGAAAATTAGTAAAAAACTCGTTGAAATTTAGATATTTAATATTATTTATGGGTATTTTTGATACTGCTGCCTGGTTATTTTATGCTTTTGCTGTTCATGAGAGTGAAATTTCGATTATTACTGCCATAACAGAGAGTTATCCTGCAATAGCACTTTTCTTAGGGGTCTTCATTAATAGGGAAAAAATAAAATGGTATCAGTATTTAGGAGCAATTCTTGCTTTGTTATTAAGTTTTATTTTAGCATTAACTCTTTTGTAAATATTTAAAAGAAAGTTAATCGTAAGGAAAACATCCCTTTAATTAATTTTAAGGATCAAATTTCTTACATAAACCGAATAACTCGACGATGTTTTGGTTTAGTGCTCTGGCAGGAAGTTGAACTAAATGGTTAGGTGCTTTGGAAGAGAGTTGAACTAGAAAAGTTCTTAAAATACTTATTCTTTTGGAAGGTATGAATATTCATGTTATTGAATCCCTAAATTTAACTCAAACTCAACGCTCTCGCTTAGATAAACTAGGAAAAGTTATATATTTTGATGGAGTTCCAGATGAAGATGAAGTTATCAAAAGATCCGAAAATGCAGATATTTTAGCTGCTGATTGGTCTCCAATTGATTTAGCTATTCCTAAAATGAAAAAAGGAGTAAAATTAATTTCTTTACCATTTACGGGAGTTGGATTTCTTCCTTTAGATGAAGCAGCTAAAAAAGGGATTAAGATTGCTAATGCACCTGGTTATTCAACAGAAAGTGTAGCAGAATTTGGTATAGGTTTAATGATTTCTTTAGTAAGAAAAATATATCTTTATGTAAAAAATGAACCCAAACCCGAATCAACTTTTACTTTACATGGGAGAACCTTAGTTATTTTGGGTGCAGGGAATATAGGGGAAGCAGTAGGAGATATTGCAAAGAGTCTTGGGATGAAAATAATAATTTGGAGACGTGGTGATAACCTTATAAAAGTCTTGAAGCAAGCAGATGTTCTTTATTGTGCTTTGCCTTTCTCCGAGGAAACAAAAGGATTATTGGGAGAAAAAGAGTTTAATTCTTTAAAACAAGGGAGTTATTTTGTTACAACATCCCACAACCAAATTTATGATCATACTGCTCTTCTGAAAGTTCTTGATAAAAATTTAAATGGTGCAGCCATTGATTTAGAAGGAACAAATACAGGAGATTATAAATCAGAAGCCTATATTAAACTAAAAAATCATTCTAAAATTCTTCTTACACCGCATATAGCTTATAAAACTGATTATTCAACTAAAAGAGGACATGATATAATGGTTGATAATATTGAAGCCTTCATTAAAGGAAAACCTATAAACATAGTTAATTAAAAAAATAATAGATTTTAGATTAATTTTCTTAATCTTGAGAAATATGTCTCTAAGTTAATCCTAAGATGTCAAGAATTTATTAATTCTTGAGCACACTCAAGAACCAGAGGTTCTTGATGTTATAGGAAATAACTTTAATTTCCGTATATTCAAGAAGTTATGTCGAGAATTGAAAACCTCATGATTTATCATGTGGTCGTAGCAAATGTTACAGTTTTCAATTCTCGAGCATCCTAAAAACAAGTGCCTGTAACAAACCACACACTTTAGTGTGTGGTGGCACATTGTTTTTTTGAT
>JAUYDD010000133.1 GCA_030704765.1 Nanobdellota archaeon
GCAAGAAAATCTTTTCAGAAAGATTTTCTGCACAGAAAATTCATCTGAAAGAATTTTCTTGTGCTCGAGAATTGAAAACTGTAACATTTGCTACGACCACATGATAAATCATGAGGTTTTCAATTCTCGACATAAAAAAATAAAATTTCTAGGAGAAATATTCTTTTCACTCTTTTTTTATTCCAAATGCTGAAAGTACAGCAGAAGGATTCTTATGGTATTCATTCACTATCTTTTGCACTTGATTGAAATCAAATATGTTCTTCTTTTGCATCTCATAGAGAAGTTTGGCCCTTAAGTCGAGTTCCTTATTTAGTTCATCTACTGTCATGCCATATTTACGGGATATTTTCTCAAATGCTGTGATGTTCTTTTTGAAATAAAAGACATTGTCCCTTGGATTCCAGACAAATGGAGTGTTAGTGACAGCAGTGCCATTGGGTTCAACATTTATTATCTCTTCAACTTCCCTAAGTTTTCTTGTCTCTTGTTTACCAACAATTGCATGTGTCATTATAGCTACGCAATCTAAAGTATTGAGTAAGCTCGGTGAAAGTTCAATTGGTGGAGTTGAAAGCCTTTTTGTCAAAGTATCGACAGAATCAGCATGCATAGTTGATATTGAAGAGTGGCCAGATGCCATTCCTTGGAACAATACATAAGCTTCTTTTCCTCTGACTTCACCGACTATTACATAATCTGGATTTTGTCTAAAGGAACTTTTCAAAAGACTGAAAAGGTCAATTTCTCCAACCTTTCCCTCACCAAAAGATGTTCTTGCAACACTTGGAAGCCAGTTTTCTCTTGCAAAATTTAGTTCTCTTGTGTCCTCTATTGATACTACTCTTGCTTCAGGAGGTATGAAAAATGCAATTGCATTCAAAAGTGTTGTTTTTCCAGAAGCAGTTCCTCCAGCAATAAGTATATTGGATTTGTATTCTACTAGGATCCAGAAATATGCAAGCATCTCAGGGCAAACAGTGCCTTTGCTTAATAATTGAATAGGATTCCAAGGAATTTTTGTGAATTTTCTTATAGTGAATGTTGGACCTCTGCTTGATATGTCTTGAGTGTATGTTGCATTTACTCTTGAACCATCAGGCAAGCTGCCGTCAAGCAGAGGATTTGCATAAGAGATATATTTGTTGCATCTTTGAGCAAGTTTTTCTACAAAACTCGATAATTGGTCAAAAGAGTCATATTTCACATTTGTCTTCATATTTCTATATACTCTGTGGATTATGTATAGAGGTGTCTCTATTCCATTGCAATCTATATCTTCAATGAAATAATCTCTCATAATAGGTTCTATTTTATTGAGTCCTATAAAATCCCTAAATAGATAATAGAATATTTTTTTATAGCTCTCATGGGTTATCTTGAGGTCTAGTTCATCTATTAATAATCTCGAGGTCTTATCAATGTATTCTATCATTGATTCAACTGTCTTTTGTACAAGTATATTGACATTTACCATTTCACCAAGGCTTATCTCTAAAGTAGCTAGAAGATCAGATTCTGTCTTGTTCAATATTGGTTCTTCAACTTCATATAGGAGTTCAGATTGTTCTCTGTCCCAATATATATGCACACTCACATAAGGAGATATCAATGTATATCTTACATTGATTTTTGTTTTGTCTTCGAATTTTGGTAACGGAGGTATATTTGGGTTCAGATTTATCTCTATTTTTTCCATTTTTCTCCTCTTTTTATATTAATATAGAATAAAAAAGAGTATTTAAAACTAACTTTGAGATGTCAAAGTTATTTCGCTTAATATAAAATCTTGAGTAATAAATAATGTTTTATCTTGCCTGTTATGTTGAGAATTGAAAACCTCATGATTTATCATGTGGTCGTAGCAAATGTTACAGTTTTCAATTCTCGAGCATCCTAAAAACAAGGGCCTGTCACAAACCCACACCTTTAGGTGTGAGTGGCCCATTGTTTTTTTGATATTGAACAGCACTAATTTATAGTATATATTTTATAAAAATATATACTAGGAAAAGATAGCTAACTGTCCTATAGGACAACCAAATTATTTTTTCTTTCAGGAAAAAATTAACCTATATCAAAATTAAGATTTATTTTATCAAGAGGGCTATCTCCTTTATTTTCAATTATTATTTTATAAGGAGTTGTTCCTGCTTGCAATATTTTTATATTTTCACTATTTTTATAAGTGATGTTCACATTCTTGCTGTAGTTAAGAATAAGGAAAAGTTTGTATCTGCTTCCATACTTTTCAGTTTTTAATAAAATATCACCTTCTTTTATTGTCTGGCCTGTCTGTGTCATCTCATATCTAGAATTATCTAACCTATATATTATAAGGTCATTAGAAGAATTTATCTCTAATGTACCTTTTGCTATCCTCAAGTTTGCTATCCTTATGTTTCCAGGAGAATCTTCTGTCTCTAGAATCTTAGAATTGAGTATGTTTAAGGATTCAATTGTCTGGGAGATTATGCTTCTGTCTTTCCATTTATCAATCTGAGGCATAGATGCAGAAAGTAATATAGCTATTATTGTAAGCCCAATCAATGTATAGACAACTGTCTCTACCCAGATTTGAGATTTTCTGAGTGTCAAATATCCAAATAATTTTTTTTTAGCTCTCATGGAGAACATAATTCAACAAAATTTACTTTATCATATGCTTGAGAGCATTCTTCATCCTCGTTGATTATTGGATAGACAGTGATGTCTTTTGGTTTTTCAATAAGTTCATAATAAGTTATCTTATAGGTCCTTTCTTCTCCATTTCTTGGAACAACTAATTTAGCAGTATTATCTGATTTCATCATAATTTCTCCTGTAGGAGCAGTACTATTCATAAAGCTTATTTTTTTACTATCTCCTCCAATATTCACAACTACGACTAATCCTTTTATTATAAGTTCTTTATTTAAATCAGTGACTCCTATTTTTACATATAATTCATCAGGATCAGTAGCTAAATTATTATAACAAGTATATTCATCTTCTCTAATCTGGACTTTATTGAGATAGTTATGGCATTCTGTCTTATCAAGTTGTTTTGTAACAAAAGGAACAACAAAACCAATGATGATTCCAGTTGCAACAATAGTCAATAATATCAGAAGCACTGTTGATATGACTTCAGACTGGGATTTTTTCTTCATGTCAGGAAATGGTTAAGATACTCGGGCTCCATTTCCCAAGCATCCCAAAAAACAAGTGCTATCACAAACTATACCTTTTAAGGTGTGGTTGCAGATTGTTTTTTTGATATTAAACATTATTCAATTTAATTTTCATTTAATTACAAGAGCACTTTCTTCAGGACATGGCGAAGGTTCAGGATCTCCACCAGATGCTTTTTTTCCAAGAAGTATAGGTAAAACTGTTATTTTATCGTATTCACTATGTGCATTTATACCAGGACTATCTATTATAACAGTCATCCCTCCATTGACACTTATAGGTGTTCCTGAATTATCAACGACATCAACAACATTAGAATCACCACTACCAGTATAAACAAGTTTTAATTTAAATGCATATATTGGAATAGTGCCAGTATTCTTGAAACCAAAGCTTCCATCATCATTTAATATAGGATCATAAGATAATTGAGAACAGAAATAATCTGTTGTCCTTTCTTCATTACCAACAGTCTTGGTTATTGCTTCTCTTTTAAATCCAGATGCCCATAATAAGATTATTATAGCAAGTATAAGTACAATCATTATAAGTAATATTGTAGATACCAACGGGCTTATGCCTTTCTTGTTTCTCTTGTCTCTTTTTCCTTTTCTCATTTTATTATTTATGAAATATTATATATATACTTTACTATTCTATTTTTGATTTAAGTATTAAAGTCACAGTTCTCTATTTTTTGTCTAATAAAAGCATTTTTGCACATTATTCTTTTATTTTTTTGAATGATAAAAGGGATTATATCAACTTCAACTATTATAGAAATTCCATTTTCATCAGAATCATCTGTCTTATCATTAGAAAAAATTACTTCTTTTTTGTCTCCTGATTTTAGATAAGGTTCAGAAGAAAATGGTCCTGCTAATATAAAATATCCAGGTTCATCTTTTATACAACCTTGTGCATCATGACAAAAAGGTAAGATATAAGGAGCTCTATCAGTTTTATCACTTACAGTCACTAATACCCCATTTATATTGAATCTCCCATTGTTTTTCAATGTTAGACTTATTCCTGGACAACTCTTATCACCCCCAGCACAATTGGATGGTATAAAACAGCTATATTCATCAATAAACAATGAAGTTCCTTCAGGACAATTTATATCAACAGGAGGTTGACCCCATTTTATAAGCCATTCATATACACCAACAGATACACTTAAAACAATAACAATGAGGATTACATAAGAAACCATTTCACTTACTCCTCTTTTTTTCAATCTATATCCCATATTTCAATCATTTGTCTCAACAAAGACTTCACCCTCTTTTTCTTCTGTTATGACAAAATAAAAATTTTCACCTTCCCTTAATCTAAAAGAATATTCTTTATTTAATAAATTTATGGTTACATTTTCTTTTAAAGAACTAACAATTATTGGAAAAGCTGTTGCAACAATGCTTTTGGATATTACTCCTGATCTGCCTGTGCTTACATGACCACTGCTTCCTCTTTGGAATTGTGTTGCATTCAGGTCAGTTATATTTCCATATATGAATGTGATATTTGCTCTGCTTGTCTTTTGCATGAAATAATTTACAAAATCCCTATCAGTGAAATTATAATAAAGTGATTGCATGTTTGTCCTATTATATACGCCATAGTCTATTACTTTTGCTGATTCATAATTAAGTTCTCTACTTAAGTCTTTTACAGTCCTTGGAGCAGGTTTTATTATAGCATAGGTTACAACACTTGTTATAGCAGTGAGTGCCATTACAATTATTATAGCTGCTATAATATAGAACTGGCCTCTTTTGTTTTTCATAGATAATACGGGATTTTATTATATTTAAAGTTTTCAATAGAGTTTTTCACAATAAAAAGCAGACCCGAGGGTTTGCCTGATAAAACTCATTAAGCTACCTTATAGCATTCTCAGCTCTGCTACCCTTAAAGCATCTTAACTCCTGTTTAGGGCTGCTTCGATCAAGATCTGACCCATTTCGCAAAAGCAAGATCAAGAAGGACAAAACCTCAACGTTTGCATATAAGACTTAGTGAACAATATCTCACTTGCCCTCTTGCAGCTTGCCTAAAGCTCGACTTGCATATAGGGAAGAGCTAACTCCCTAGCCTAGTCTGCATAAATAACTAGAATTACGAGTTTTTAAGGGTTTCTTTTTTGTTTGTAAAGTCAACTTGTGAACTTAACATATTTGCCTTCTCCAAAAGCTCCTCTTGCTCGCTTTTTCGAAAAGATGTTTTAATTAACTTTATTATGTCGAGAATCGAAAACCTCATGATTTATCGTGAGGTCGTAGCAAATGTTACAGTTTTCGATTCTCGAGCATCCTAAAAACAAGTGCCTGTAACAAACCACACACTTTAGTGTGTGGTGGCACATTGTTTTTTTGAT
>JAUYDD010000143.1 GCA_030704765.1 Nanobdellota archaeon
ATCAAAAAAACAATGGGCCACCCACACCTAAAGGTGTGGGTTTGTGACAGGCCCTTGTTTTTAGGATGCTCGAGAATTGAAAACTGTAACATTTGCTACGACCACATGATAAATCATGAGGTTTTCAATTCTCAACATAAAGAAGACATAATAATTAATTTTCATAATTATTCAATAAATTCATTTCAATCTCACGCTCCAATCCCTTTTAATGCAACACCTGATAATGATGCAAGAGCTAATATAGAAAGCAAAGCTGTTATTAAATACAATAATCCTCCTCTGAATAGGTTCCTAGAGATTTCAAAAGTCTCTTTTAATTTATCTTCTCCAGCATCAATAGTAACTAAAGTTCCTGTTAAAATAAAGATTATCTGTATAATATAGATTCCAATAGCTATTTGCATAAAATAAGGAGGTATCATATAAGCGAGCCTGAATAATTGGGTTATCTGGCCTATATTTGCTATTCCAGCAACAGATAAGTCTCCCTGACCCATCTCAGTCAAAAATTCAAGGCGGGATATAATTCCTGTAATCATTGCCGCAAGTCCAATAACTATTCCAGCAAGCAATGGAGCTAAAAAAGTCATGTTGCTCTTCATATCAGAGACCACATCAGCTAATAAATCCCTTAATCTTTCGTTTATTTTCTGAATGTTCCTTACATACTCTGAAATGCTCATCAAGCTTTCAGCTGCAACATTCAATCCTTTTTTTACACTTTCAATTAATATTCTCATGCTTGTTGCAATTAATGAAGATGGATAATATACCATAGCTCCTCTTTTAGGATTGAATATAGCTTCTTCAAGGCTCATTCCCATGGACTGGACATTAGTGTTGACTACTCTAAAGAATTGCTCTGTCTTCTGCCCTTTTGTTGATGATGCTATTTTTACAAAAGCTACTTCAGCAGGAAGCCCATCTCCAAGGCGATTGCCTAAAGTGAACAAAGAAGAATTGAATTCTTGTTCAAGATCTTTTGTCTGGTCTCTTGATTTTATCAATTCCTTGGTCCTTGATGAATAAGATAAAGAAAAGAAGAGCACAATAGAAAATGGAATAAAAAGGCTCAATAAAAGAGCGCCTACTCCAAAAGGGCCTACTGTCCTTCCGTCTTCTTTTTCAAAACCAAAAAATTTCTCTTCACCTAACAAACCTATACCTAGTTCTGAAAAAGTATAATCGCTTTTCAATCCAACTAATGCTTGTGAATCTTTGGACAGGTTCATATTGACATTATATGTAAGATAATCTATTTGAAAAATAAAAGGCAAGACCCCTATTATTAAAAAAGGTAAACAAATAAAAAAAGCAATATAATAAGGCCTTCTTGAAACATATTTAGGATACATAGGATTATTCTCAAGTAAGCTGGTCTCTCCATAACCACCAGGACGCGTGAGCATTATCTGCAAGGTCATATAAAATACTAAAAAAGGTATGATGATGTTGAACATAACAAAGATATGGCTAGATTTCAACATTCCAGAAAGAAGAGCAGATGCAAGTGGCAATAGAGCAAGGCCGAGTGTTGGCAAGACTATTCCAAGCATATAAAGATTTGTCAAAGGAGCTTTGATATTATGCGTGTATTTAAGCATCCTCTCATAGACTCCATCCAAGATTATCCTCAAAGCTCTTTCTAATATCTGTATTCTTCTTCCTTCATTAGGCTCATATAAACTAGATTCAACTAAATGAAAACTTTCTACAAATTCCATATTAGTGTCTTTCCAGAACTCAAGGTAATAATCCAGGCTTTCTTTAACAGAAGAATATTTTCCAGTCTCCACATCCCATAAGACTTTTTTTATATCAAGTGCTAAAGGAGCTTCTATATGCTGGGCTACAAAAGATATTGCTCTTTCAAGATTGCTGGTATGCTTCATATATATGACTGTATAAAGGATAGCTGGCACCATCTGGCTCGATGCTTTCAATCTCCATTTTGTAGCAAGTCTTGAAGGCATAGTGTAGAAATAATAAAACAAAAAAAAGGAAGTTACAGACATTAGAAAAACATATAAAATAGGAAAATCAGTCCTGCCAGGCCCTCCACCTATGTACCAGAAAGCTATTCCAGAGAATATTCCAAAAAAGAAGACAATGACAAAACTCATAAAAGCAAGACCTAAAACTTCAGAAGGTGTTACATTTAGATGAGCAGATCCTAAATATTTGCCTAATTTTTCCTCATCCTTTTTTGTCACAGATATCTTTATGATATTTCCTAAACCCTTTGCCCATCGCTCATACCTTGACAATTCAGGCATCATATCTTTTTTGAATTTGAAATAATCTTGAGACATACTCTCATCATTAATCTTTACACTAGGAGAACTGTTCATCTCTTGTTCTATTTTTCTTGAATACTTTTTTAATACATCGTCTATTTCCATGATTTCACCTTTTGTTTTATGATTTTTAACTCAAGAATTTTTTCAAAATTCTTGATTTTATCTACATCCATGATTTCACCTCTTGACCTGTTTTATTAACATCCAGAGTTATTTCTTAGCTTCTTTTAACAAATACTTATAAAAAGGTATTACTTCAATGCTATTAATTTTTTTATCAGTGTTATAAGATATGACAATAGCTTTTTTTGGTTTATATTTCTTATTAAATTTTTCAAGAGGAGATAAGTCTCTTGATTTTATTTCTCCAGATTTTATTTCTATTGCAATAAATTCTGGCTTTGTTAATATTAAATCCACTTCATTCTTATATACATCTCTCCAAAAAAATTCCCCTTTTAGCTCATTTACAATTACTTGCTCAAAAACTTTAGGAAAATCATGTTTAATTAAAAGAGGATTAACTATAGCAGGATAATATCTTTTTAATTTTCTCTGGACTTTTCTAGCATTTTTAGAAAAATTATATAACTTTCTTATAAGGTAAGATTCTTCTAAATATTCAAGATACATTGATAAAATTTGCCTTGAAACATTTAATTCACTTGCTAAATTTTGTATCTCTATAATTTGTCCGGGATTATTATAAATAACATCAAAAAGTGATTTCATTAATCCAGAATCTTTGATTTCAAAAACTTCTGGAATATCCCTATAGATTATTTTTTCTATAACTCCCTCTTTTATATATTTTTCGACAACATCATCTTCTTCTCCAATCATCTCCGGAAAACCATTATTTTTAATATATTCTAAAAAATTTTTTATTAATAATTCTCTTTGAAGCCAGATATTATCAATTTTTATGTTTTTAAACTCTAAAAATTCTTTAAAACTTAATGTCTCTACTTTAAACTCAAAAATCCTTCCAGCCAAGCTTTCTTTAGATTTTTTTCTTATGAACAATGATTCAGAACCTGATATGATAAATTTGATATTTGGATAAAGATCATAAATAACTTTCATTTGCTCACTCCAATTATTTAGTTTCTGAATCTCGTCAAATATAATTACAAATTTTTCATTTTTTATTTTTTTTTCAATAATAGTTTCATAAATATCTAATAATTCCATTAATCTTATATTAGAAAAATCATCAAATGAAAAATAAAATATATTCTTTTTTGGAAAATTTTTGTTTAAATACTCTTTTATAATTCTTTTCATTATGCTTGTTTTTCCAACTCTTCTCAAACCCGTAAGGGCAATTATCTGCCTAGTTTTAATAAACTTGAGCATATTCTTATAAATTTCTCTATCCTTAAACCAGCTAATATCGAATTTTTCACTCCACCAAGGGTTTGCTTTTTCAATATATTCTTTAATAAATTTTTCTTCCATTTTGTGTTAAATTTTATTAACATAAATTACATTTTATGTTAATTAAAATACTCATATATTTATAAACTTTTTGTTTTTACCTATGCTAATCCTAAAAGCAAGTTTAATATCGAAACTGTGTAAGAATCATCTATTAATCAAACCTTTCTTCCTCTCACTTGCTCCTTTAACCACTCCTGCCATATTGGAAAAACTCTCTCAGATAAGGGAAGTCCAATTTCATCCTGAACATCTTTTGAAAATTGATGGAACATGTTATTAGACAATGAATTAAATGGAGCTTCTAATAATTCAGGCATATTGAGTTTTATGCTAGTATCGACAACTTCTTGCTTGATTTTTCCTCTTAAGAGAATATTGTCATAGACAGCATCCCAATCTCCAGCCCATCCCTTTACTCCTGAAGCAATGTTCTTTATAATTTCTGAGTCTCCATTTATAAGTTCATCAGTTGGTTCAAGCTGGTCATTATCAATATTATATTTCAGAAGATTTACAAAACCTCCTTCTTCTTCTGGATCTTTTATCCAATGTTTCCGAACTTCTGTAAGTTGCAAAACTCTTTTTAAAGATTTCATTCCATCAGCAGTTTTAATTGGATTTGCAACTATTATGCAATCAGTTGCTTTAAAGCTTGTAACTGGAACTTGCAAGTCATTTACTACCCTATCAAAAACAGCATAGGGGCTTGCTCCGTGGATTGTTCCTGCAACAACATTTGCTAAAGCCCCAACTCTCATTGCTTCATACAATGCTTGAGCTTCTAAACTTCTTACTTCACCTACAATCAAACTTGAATCCCCTAATCTAAGGCTTGTTCTTATGCCTTCATCAGCACTTAATTCAGTTGAGGTCTTAAGTAAGCTGCTCCGAACTTTCATCCTAACAATATCATATTTTAATTTTCTAATTGAATCAACAGGAAGTTCCAAAGTATCTTCAACAACTATTATCCGGTATTTAGGCATGATTTCAAGCATAAATGCGCCAAGTAAACTCGTCTTTCCTGAACTCCTAGTCCCAGCCACAAGAAGCGTTCGCGACCCATCTATTAAAAAACTAAAAAGTCCAGCTGAAATACTATTGAGCATTTTATATTTAATAAATAATGGCAATGTCCAAGGTTCATCTCTATGCCTTCTTATAGAATAAGAAAGCCCATTTGGAGAAAGAGGCTGTTGTATTACTGCTATTCTTGCTCTTATATTTCCAAGACTAAGGTCAGTATCAAGAATTGGATTAGCTTCATCTAAAGGTCTTCCAGATATCATTCTGAACTTCGCAGCCCAAGAATCAGCGTCCTCTTTACTTGGAATTATATTAGTTATGCATTCTTCATAATCCTGATGCCTTAAAAAAATAGGATTTAATGAAACAGGAGCATTTATTGAAATATCCTGTAGATTCTTGTCTTGCAATAATATTTCTATTAATCCAAAGCCAATAGTATGCCTGACAAGGATTGTAGCAAGTTTGTTTAGGTCAGAGTAGCTTAATTTAATCTTCTTGCTTTCAGAAAGGTCTCTTAAAAGATCTCTTGAAACATTCAAAAATACTTGCCTGGTTTTTTCAGGATCAGTGAATTCTTCAGCTTTTGGCTGATGTTCTATCAACACATTTCTAGCTAGATTAAGAAGAGTCTGCTGTTCTTCTTCAAGAGAATATTCAGGAGGCATTAAATGATAAAGATATTTAGCGTCTTCTTTTTTCTTAAGTATAGTGACTAAAGACTTATCAAAACCTTCTCCAATCTCATACTGATATATCATATCAGCATCTAGAGGCAGTGTAGAGACAAGCCGTGTAAAAGTGAAATTAGGTATTATATCAGGCCTTAAGAGCTTATTATAGATGTTTCTTTTTCCAATTTCATAATCAATCAGATATTTTTCAGCTTCTTTAATCATCCTTGTATTTTTTAATAAAGAATTGATTTTTTCTAATAATCTTATATAAGTCAACTGGTCTGTCTTTAGATTATCAGGAGTATTTTCAAGATTCATCCTCTCTTGTCTTATGAATCTTCCGAGTTCGTGCAAGCAGGCTATAGGGTCTCTCTTAAGTATTGATAAAAGATAACTAACATCGTTGTATCTTTGGGATACATATTGGGAATTTGATATTGATAATTTTGCTGTGGATGTTATCTTCTCTTGTTTAGAAAGATAAACATAAAGATTAGCTATTTCCTGTAACATAAAAGTTTCTGCACTTCCATAGTTATAGTTTCTCTGTTGTACAAAAATTATCCTGGAGATACTAGGGCTTTCTGTCAATAGTTCTATTGTTCTTGCCATAACATCGGGATTATCAGCAATATTTGGAACAAAAGGAGCACCTAGATAATTGACATACATTGCTTGATGTCCTTCTTCTCTTACAATCTCATAAGAATATAAGGGAGTATTAGCTTTGAATAACATTATATCACCTTTTTTTTAACTTAATTATACCTATAAATAAAATAAAGTATATTAAAATTTATGTATGTCGCTCTCCATAACAATTTTAAACCCTTTTTACATTTTAAATATATCAAAAGGGATAAAAATGGCAAATGAACATGAACCAGATCCAATAAGTGCTCTTTTATCTGAATTTGGGACAAGGCTAAATGAAGTTGAAGAAAAACAAAGATTAGTAAAGGATAGGATATTATTGATTGGAGAGAATCTTGTTTCAACTAAAGAAGAATTTGAGAAGCAGACTATTGAATTTAAGAAACAGATTTCAGAAATAAGTTCAGAGCTGAAGACAATAAGGCAATTGAATAAAAGAATAATTGAAGAGATGGAAAATCATGCGCAAAAATCTGAACTCCAGACATTAGCAAGGCAGATGAAGATGTTTGAGCCAATTGAGTATGCTAGAATAAAAGATATAAGAAATATAATAAAAGAAGAATTATTAAAAATAAACAAAGATATAAATAATAAAAAATAATATTAATATAATGGCTACATTAGAAAAAGTGATGCAATTGAAGTCTCAAGGTTATGCTGACTCTCAGATAATAGATATCTTAAAAGAAGAAGGTGTTTCTCCAAGAGAGATAAACGAGCTTTTATCACAGGCAAAAATAAAGGATGCTCTTGACAATAATCCAGAAGAAGAACTGATAACTGATGAATCTTCTATGCGACAAAGCATCATGCCTTCTGAAGGTATGCCTCAACGTTATAATAATTATCCTGAGCCAGCTCAAGAATATGTTCCAGAAGAACAAGGCGAATATTACCAAGATCCTCCTGGACAAGAAAGCTATCCAGTATACTCTCCCCAAGGAGGTTCTGATGTTGAGACTATAAATGAAGTCTGCGAACAGATTATAGAAGAAAAAACTGAACCGATAAAAAAAGATTTGATAAATTTGAAAAGATTCAAAGAAGAATCGTCTTTCCAAATAGAGAAGATGAATGAAAGGCTTACAAAAATAGAAACAACAATCGATGACTTGCAGATGGCTTTGCTAAGAAAGGTTGGAATCTATGGAGAAGACATAAAGAACTTAGCTCAAGAGATGTATGCTACACAAGAATCATTTTCAAAATTAATAGACCCTCTCACTGATAACATAAGGGAGCTGCAAAAAATAAATTCTAAAGATAAAAAAGAATCTGATAATGAAAAGAAAGATGCATCTGATGACAAAGAAGATAGAAAATCAGTAAAAAAGCAAAAGTCAGAATTTGAAGATTATTTAAGGTGAATAAATTCATTATCAAAAGAAAAAATAAAAATTTTAATAGCAGATTTATAAAAATTATGTTTTAGCTTTTATAAAATCTATTGATAAAAATTCCAATTAATGCTCCAATAACAAAACCAAATAAAACAGCAGGATAAAAATCATGCCTGGAATTGACGTTAATAGATAGATTATAGAGATGGGAAATAGTAGATATGTCGCATGACTTATTTTAAAAAACCAACCTATTATTGCAATCAAAAAAATTTCCTGAAATCAAAAAAATCTTTCATAAGATTTTTTGGAACATTCAAAATCTATAGAAGATTTTGAAGTAATCGCCTACTCCATCCTGAAGGATGGAGTTTGATCGGCGATTTTTCTGATTCGGAAATTT
>JAUYDD010000158.1 GCA_030704765.1 Nanobdellota archaeon
ATCAAAAAAACAATGGGCCACCCACACCTAAAGGTGTGGGTTTGTGACAGGCCCTTGTTTTTAGGATGCTCGAGAATTGAAAACTGTAACATTTGCTACGACCACATGATAAATCATGAGGTTTTCAATTCTCAACATAAAAAAATATTAATTTTCTTTATCCCAAAACATTTAAAAACCTCCAATATTATTTATTCCCATGGGAAAATATAAATTCATAAAAATAAGATGCCAATCGTGCAAAAATGAACATATAATATTCGAAGGTGCTACAACAAAAGTAAAATGTCTTATCTGTGATGCTACAATAGCAGAACCTAAAGGTGGAAAAGCAGAGATTAAAGCAAGAGTAGTTGAAGTTCTTAATTAATCCGTGTATTGTTAAGTTAAAGGTTGGTAGAAAGGATTAAAAGGTTCTAAGACCTGTTTTTTCTATGAAAAAGGGGGAAATAGAAAAGTTATATTCTGAAATAGAAACTAAATGGAAGTATCATCTTAAAGAGTTTGGAGTTTTGATTCCAAGATTAAAAAATGGGAATGATTATACTAAAGACGCATTAGTTCTAGTTTATCTGTATAAAAATATTGGCAAAGCAGTTAGTAAGGAAGAATTAACTAAATTCATAAAGCAATTTGATTCAAATGTAAATGATGTTCAACAAGCAAGACATTTAGGGCAACAAAAAGGGTGGTTTATTTTATCGGGGCAAAGAGGAGATATAGAAGCCAAGGTGAGAAAAATAAAACCTGGAGATTATATGCTGGTCACTTTAGAAAAATTTTATCCGAACTTTACAAATCTTAGAAGAACTTATGAAGGAAATGAAGATTTATGGGAGCAGATAAAAAGAAGTTATAATTATCGCTGTGCTACTTGTGGTTCTAAAGAAGGAGAACCCAATTTACATTATCCAAGTAGCGTAACCAAATTACAAAAAGGTCATAAAGACCCAACAAAATCATTATCTGAGGGTAATATTATCCCTCAATGCGAAAAATGTAATCGTCCCGACAGAAACTATTTTGTTTATGATGATAAGGGTAGGGTTGTCCAAATTGCGGACTCCAAAGTAGTTTTAAGGTCATCTATCAGAGTTCAATTAGAAACACTTAAACATCTTATAATAAAATTTCCTAAAGAAGCAAAAAAGTTCTTATCTGGTATTTTCAGATAAAAAATCTTTTATCCTTAATGCTAATGCCTTAGCTAATAATGGGGGAACAGCATTTCCTACCTGTTTATACTTGCTATTTTGATTACCCACGAAGATTTTATTATCTCTAAAAGATTGAAGTCTTGAAGCTTCTCTTACGGTTATGGCTCGGTGTTTTAATGGATGTATGAATCTACCTGGTGCAGAAATACAACCACAATTTCCAGTTATAGTATCTGATGGTTCATCGGCAATTAATCTACCATAGATATTAGGATAACCTTTGTTGAGTTTTAACTCTTTTGGAAGATTAGAATGATTTTGTCCTTGCTTAATATTTTCCATTCTTTTAATCATAATTTCTGAATGATTAGGACTGCTATGATACAAAAGTTCTTTTTGCCCGTTTCTTAATAATTTCTGAAAATCAGTTTTTGGTTCTTCTAAGTATTCCTTGCTTTCTTTTCCAGAGTCTATCTGAGGCAAATCTCCTATTGTTTCCCAAACTGTTCTAAATGGCTTATTTATGCCGTCAAATTCTACCTTTGGAAATTCAAATTCTTTTCCAAAAAGGTTTCCTACAAAAAATACTCTTCTCCTTTTTTGAGGCACCCCGTATTCTTCTGCATTTAATATTTTTATAGTTACATTATAACCCAATTTTTCAAATTCCTGTTTTATAATTTCTTTAACTTTTCCACCTTGCATAGTCAAAATTCCAGTAACATTCTCTAAAACAAATATTTTTGGTTTTATGTCCTTAACTACTCTAACAAATTCATAGAATAGTTTATTTCTTGGGTCCTCTTCTTTTCTATCTCCCACTGAAGAAAAACCTTGACAAGGAGGACCACCAATAATTAAAGTAATATCTTCTTTTTTGTTATTGTTTAATAATTCCTCGGAGGGTATTTTAGTAATATCGCCTAAAATTGCCTTTGCATTTGGATGATTCAACTTAAAACTTTCAACCATATTCTTGTCTACATCGTTACCACAAACGATGTTAAATCCTGCATCTTCAAATCCTTCGGATAGTCCTCCACATCCGCAAAATAAATCAATTACTTTCATTCTCTTTTTGCCTCTATTAAGTTTAAGATGTCTCATTTTTAAATACTTTGCTTACTTAATTTAATTAGCTCTAACCATTTGTTATTATCTTCTAATTTCAAATCAGTAGCTAATTCGTAAGGACAGCAGTTTATCGCTTGATGAACTCTAATAAAATTATAATAAACTTCAAATCCTTTTAAGATAGCATTTGCAGAGTCTATTGAGCCGTGAAAACCTCTAAAGGTTTTTGTCCTTTGTCTTAAAGAATTGTGTAACCTTTCAATAGGATGATTAAACCCCTCTCCTCTAAGCTGTGTAACTTGGTTATGCTTAACTAATCCTTTCTTGAGGTTGTAATATCCAAAAACAGATTTAACCGCACTCAAATAAGCATTAAAGCCGTCTGTTGTGCATATCTTAATTTGGTTGTCTGTTTTGTTCTTTACTTTCTTTATAACAAATTTTAATTCTTCTGTTGTTCTGCTCTTGCAGTATTCCGAGCCAGTCATAAATCTTGTTTTAGTATCAACAGAGTCTACGAAGAAATTAGTTTGAACTCCTTTAATTCCTTTCTTGTGGCTTTCTCTTCTGTGATATTCTACTTCATCAACTTGAACTTCATTACCGATTTTTAGTTTTAAGTTGTCTGTGAACTTGTGCATAATCTTAGCATACTTTACAACCCAATTATAGATAGACACATTAGAAGCATTATGCGGGAAAAATGCTTTGAAGTGTTGCTGAACTTTTCTTGTGCTTATTCCATTATAAAATAAATCCAACCCGCAGGTTATTTTCTGCGGGTGGTTTCTCATTCTAAAGAAGCCATCATCTAAAGTAAAAGTGTTATTGCAGTCTTTACACCTGTATCTTTGGATAAGCCCCCTATTCTGAGTCTTTCTCTTACACCATTTAATTACATTCTCGCTTTTGCAGTGAGAACATTTTATTGTTTGTTTTTCCATAATATATTTCGGTAACCGAACTATATAAACCTTTCGGTGTCCGAACTACTCTTATTTAGGAGTTAAAAAACAATAGGTTTATATATAAGTTTATGTATTGTAAACTATGCAAACAACAAAAAGTGATAGTAAAGTATTTAAACCATAAAAACTATGGTAAATAATAAATAATCATTGTAAATAAAATGGAAGAACAAAAAACAACATGGTTTCAAGAAAGAGGGTTTTCAAAAAATCCGTTTTCCTTAGAACCTATTTCAAAAGATGAAATAAAAACAAAAGCATTTGTAGACAGAACAGAGGCAAAAGAAGATATAAAAAATTTTGTTCAAGAAGGAAGCGGGGCTATAATAGTTCTTTCGGAGATAGGATATGGAAAAAGTTCTATGATGAACTTTGCTTCTGAACTTTCTAAAGAGGGTGGGAAAACTGTTCTTATGTTGGATATAAGGACTACTATAGACAAAAGAGAAAAGGAAAGTAAAATTTGTTTTTTTAAAGCATTAGCACAAGAAGTATTTATCAAAGTATTTGAAAAACAAAATAAAATAGATGTTGCCCCCGCATTGTTTTTAAAAAACTTTTATGCGAATGGAAACGAAAATCAACTGCATAGACTTTTACAGATTTTAAAAGAAATTTTTGAGCAAAATCCCTCTGTGCTTATTATGGATGATTTGGATAAACTTTTAAATTTTAAAAAACATATATTCTTTATAAAAGAAGTTATAGATTTGTTGCCTAAAAATATACAAGTTATCTCAACAGGGGATGTAAATCAAATTATGAATAGTAGGGTAATTGTTTCTATGTTATATAGTATTTTTGATTTTCCAATAGTTTTAGGAGAAATAGATTCTACAGAAAAATTAAAGGAGTTTGTATATGGAAAAATGGAAGCGTATGCAATTAATACTCAAAAAATACAATTTGAAGAAGACATATTTAAAATACTATTAGATAGAACGCATGGAAATTTAAGAGAAACCTTTAGGTATCTTTCTGAATTATTAAAATTAGGTAAATTCTCTGTAGATGATTTAATAAATGTAATAATAAAAATTGATGCTGGAAGACTCTTTTCTTTGGATGAAATTGATAAAAGAACTTTGCTCTTTTTATCAGGAAATAAAAAAACTTTAAAAGAAATTCAGATATTTTTAAGTAGTGAGAGAATAAAATTAAGTTTGCAGATGATTAGATTTAGACTTGATGAATTGCACCAAAATTGTTGGACATATAAAGGAAAGACAAGAGATAGTAAAAAAATAATTTATTCCGCTCCAGAAGTATTAAAACACATGATTAAGTTAGAAAACATTTCATAATCGTTTATTCAATAAATATATATAAAAAAATAAATGAAGGAAGGGTTAACTCCCTTTGTATAAAGAGTTAACCCGCTCCGTCGGAGAGCCCGAAAACATTTGTAGGTCGTAGGGCTCTTTGATTCGCTTGAATATTATTTTATGGATTTACTATGCTTTAAATCTTTTTCTATAGTAATCTTATCTTTTTCTATACTGACTTTTAATTCTTTATCAAGAAGGTCTGATTCTTCTACTTTCTTCGGAAGATTAATTTTATATTTAAAATAAGTTGTGTTGCCGACTTTTTTATCAATCGCTTTCATTATTTTCATAAAATCTTTAGGTTACCGAAGTTTATAAATATGTCGGTATCCGAAAAACTAATCTGAATTATGAAATCTAATGGTGTCTATATCTTGCTGAATCATCATAAGTATTGCAGTATCAATACTCTCAAGACCTAATTCTTTCTTAATCTTTTCAGCTTCCTCTTTTAACTCTCTGTATTCCTTATATTCGTCTTCTACCATATAAATAATATAAGAACCTTATTTAAAACACTTTCTAATATTAAATTTCTTCTTTTATTGCCTTAGCTACCTCTTTAGAAATAACCCACTTTTTTTCAATAGAATACCAATTTTGTTTTTTATTAGTAATTTTGTTAAGTTCTTTGGTTATATCAGCAATATAACCCCTTAGTTCTTTAACTTCAACTTTAAGCTTTTTAGCTATATCTTCTAAAGATATAATTTTTTCTTTTGAAAAGATTTTTATTAACTCCAAGCTTTTCTTTCCAGCCAATCTTTTAAGTAATTCTTTAGCAACTTCTTTTTCCATTATAAATAAAGAAGAATCTGCCTTTTAACCTTTTCCAGCACCCTTTAACTCCCCAATATACCAACCTTTAACTTAACAATGTAATTAATCCGCAACATTTATAATCCCTATACTTCTTTTTTAATGATGGCAGATTTTATTGAAGGTGAACTAGTGTTATGCACTGTAAGAGATACAGTTGGAACAACTGTATTTGTAAAAATAAATGATACCCCTTATGAAGGCACTATAACCTTTTCAGAAATAGCGCCTGGAAGGATAAGGAACATCAGGGATTATGTCATTCCAAATAAAAAAATAGTCTGTAAGGTTATAAAAGCAGAAGGGAATAAATTGCAATTATCTTTTCGTAGAGTCAAGCCTAATGAAAGAAAAGAGCTCCTAGATAGAATAGAGAAAGAAAAAAGTTTCAAAGCTATATTAAAAACAGTTTTAGGTGAACAAGAATCAATGACAGTCATTGAAAAAATAACTGAAAAACATGACTTGATTGATTTTTTCCAGAATCTTGAAAAAAATATAAATGAATTAGGAACTTATATTTCCAAAGAAAATCTTGATAAAATTATAAAGATATTTGAAAGTAAAAAAGAAAAACCTAAAGTAATAAGGCAGATATTCAAATTATCCAATAAATCTTCAGAAGGAGTAAACATTGTGAAAAATATAATGTCTGAATCCTGCAAAGACAGATGCGAAATAAAATACCTAGCAGCAGGTAAATATTCAATAACCCTTGAAGGAAAAGACTTCAAGGAAATTAATTCTAAAGTTAATTCTACACTGCAACAGATAGAATTCTTAGCAAAGAAAAATCATTGTGACTTTTCAATAGAAAAAAAATAGTTGTTCTACAATTAAAACAGCCTTTTTTGTATAACTTTATGTTTATTATTTCCAATATTATTTATTTCAGGACTATCTTTTTGATTATCTTCAATGCCAATTTCTTTCCCGCCAATTATTGCTTTGCCATATACTCCATCATATCCCGGCTTTACATTTATTTTTCCTTCTCTATTTTGGATTATAAGATCTGCGAGTAAAGAGCTATTCAATACTTCTATTAATTCTTCTTTTGATACATTAATCAGTACATTAAATTCATTTTCAAATTTACTTATAAGTTTGTTATAGATTTCCCAGACTTTTTTAGAATTTACTCCTGTTCCACTAGATAAAGATATTACTTCATGCAAAGGAAGCATGCTAAAATAAATTTTTTTATTTATATGGTCTCCAATACCTATTTTACTTAATTCAAAGACTCTATATTCAACACCGATTGTCAATGCTCTAGAGCATACTGGACAGATACCATTAAGTTCTTTTGTTTTCTTAGAATCAGAATAAAAATTACAGTTCCTATGCCCGTCATAATGATATTTTCCATATGCTGGATCAGTTTCTATAGTGCCGATAAAATCTTTTTCTCTTATCTGTCTTATCACTTCATCATAAGTTATTTTCCCATTATCTGATGATTTGAATATAGTTGCTTCTCTTCCAAGTCTCCAAGGCCAAAAACTATGTGCATCTGAAAAACTTATTATCGCTCTATTATCAAGTTCTGATATTTTCCAGTTCATTAATGGATCTGAAGAGATTCCTGTTTCTATTGCATGAATCATATCAGCCTTATCATCAAATGCTTCTTTTAATGAATCAAACCCTCCATTGCTTCCAAATACTCCAAAATGCGGTGTCCAGATATGAGCTGGTATTATCTCTATCCTAGAATCGATTTCCTGCATTTTAGCTGCAAAATCTCTTGCAGATATGCCAAATATAGGCCTTCCGTCATAATCCCTTCTTCCTTTGCTATCAAGCCAAGAATTTATCTTATCTACAGCCTCAATAGATGGTGCAAGATAAACAAGATGCACTTTCCTTCCTTTTCCTTTAGCTGAATATATTAAAGATATCTCAGAACTCAATATGAATGGAAAACCATTATAATAATAAATGCCCATTTCTTCTCTTAATTTCTTTATTTCTAAAAGCCATTTTGGATGAGTAAAATCTCCAGTACCAAGCAAGTTTAATCCTTTTATTTTAGCCCATTTCACAAGATTAGGAAAATCAAGCTCTTTTGAACATGCTCTTGAATATTTTGAATGAATATGTAAATCAGAAAATATCCAGTTTTTCTCTATTTTCATATTTCCAATATAACTCTCTTTTTCCATAAATTAAAAATAAAATAAGGCTTTATATAGATTGTTGTATTAAAAATTATTCAAAAATTATTCCTAATAAATTCTTCTATTTTATCAAAAAAACAATCCACCACACCCTAAAGGTTCTTTGCCACAGCTAAAAAATCGCCTGCTGGCGAGTGTGGTTTGATTGGCCCTTGTTTTTAGGATGCTCAGGAATGCGAGCACATCCTAAAGGAGGTGGTTTTATACAAACGAGCATTCCTGACATAATCATATCCCCAAACCTTTTATTAATTGCCAAAAATCTCCTAATTGAAATGTAAGATTAGACACAGTTATCTGCACTAATGCTAAGAGCCACATGAATAGTATCCAGTTGGTGCCAAGGCTCCAAGAAAGGTCATAATCCTCTTTAAATCTAACTTTATAGAATATATAGACATTTGCCATAGCAAGGTATATTCCAATTAAGAACAAAAATCTAAGGTCAGAGATTATTCCAGCTAAATTAATATCAGCTCTTTTCATTTTATCTAACTTATTATATTCTTCTAGGCTGAATTTAGTCACGCCTAGTTTATTTACAGTAGGATTGAAAAAATTAGGGATTGTTTCAAGAAGATTCACTTCATAATAACTGTTCACTCCGTATTTTTCTAAAGCATTTTGATGGCTTTTTTCATGGAAATAAGTAGATATCTGTATAAGATAGGGTAATATAAAAAAGATTGTTATAAAAAGAAAAGATGCAACACTAAATACTTTCCAAATATCTTTTTTTAATCCTTCATCCATTTTATCGCCTCTTTATATTATAGAAAAGGAAATAAATTTTCGAATAAATTTATTCCTTTGCTATTAGTTATAATTATATATAACAATAAAACCAGCTTTATAAAATTAATCTAAAAATTAAGTTTATGCTGCTCTCTGTTAAATACACCAATTCATAATTGATACCTCTTAATCTGTTAAGGGTTACAATCTACTAATATCCTCGCTATTATTTTTGGATTAATTATAAGGGAAAAACATCAGCTGGCGAAAGCCGACGATGTTTAGAAAGTAGCCCCTAAATCAAAAAAACAATCCACCACACCCTAAAGGTTCTTTGCCACAGCTAAAAAATCGCCTGCTGGCGAGTGTGGCTTGATTGGCCCTTGTTTTTAGGATGCTCAGAAATTAAAACAAACTAACATCCACATCTTAAAAGATGTGGTTTAATTTCTGACATAATAATGAGTCATGTTTTA
>JAUYDD010000161.1 GCA_030704765.1 Nanobdellota archaeon
TTTTTGCCACAGCTAAAAAATCGCCTGCTGGCGAGTGTGGTTTGATTGGCCCTTGTTTTTAGGATGCTCGAGAATTGAAAACTGTAACATTTGCTACGACCACATGATAAATCATGAGGTTTTCAATTCTCGACATAATAATTTTACGGATACAATTCCGTATGAAATTTACAAAGGGTTATAGATAAAGAGTAGACTAAGGGTGCAAAGACCAATATTAATAGAGGACAAATCTCACTTCTTTGCGATTTTCCATAAATGATTAAAATAAGCCTTCATTTCATTAGCAACAGAAATATTTTTTATTTCTATTACATAATGTTTATCAGAAGTTAATGAAAAAGAAAGATAATCTCCATAGATTATTGTAGTGGTATCCGAAGGAATGTTATCCAAAAATCTATTTTCTCCAAAAATCTCGTACTGTTTAATAAATTTATTTCCTCTTAATTTTAGAGACCATATCGCTCTAAACGTACCTTGTTTATAGGTTTTGGCTTTTTTTATTTCTTTGATTATTTTTCCAATAAAAGTATTAAAATAAAAATCTTCAGGAGGTCCATTTCCAATCATAATTACTTCTTTTATTCTTTTCTCGCTTATTAATTGCAATAAATTAAAATTAAATTCCTTTGCTCCAGAATCTCCTTCAAAGATTCTTACGTTTAGATTCTCTTCCTTTTGCATTTTCCTAATTTCAGAGACAAGCGAAATAAGCAAATCCTCTTTATTCTTCAATCCAGAAATAACTGCGCTTAGGTCATTTGAACAATAATAATAAGTTTTAGCAATATATTGCCTTGAAACAAACCCTTTTTCTATTAATTTATCAAGAATATAGTATGTTGTTGACCTATGAAAACCAGATTCTTTAGCAATTTTGTAACCGGTTAGTTTAACATTTTTTACTAATATTGAATAAAGTTTTATCTCTTTTTCATCTAAGCCATACTCCTTTAAAATGGAGAATAAATTTTCATTCATTTACAATAAAGGGAAAATAGATATTAATAAATCTTTGTAATAGTAGAATATTTTAGACTACTTTAATATTTAAAGAAACACCTTGATTATTTATCATGGATATAAGCAAATTTTTTTCAGCAGACATTTACGAAATGGTTCAACAAATAGAAGGAACAGATAAGCTGAAAAGAAAAGAAAATTTAGAATTTTTAGTAGAATTAACTCAATTTAGGAATTTAGTAACACATATTGAAAATCAAGAATATTCAAGTGGTCAAAATTTATACTTTTCTTTAGGAAACTCTCCTTACATTGGAATTGGAAGCCATTATGATGTTGTAGAAAATTCTCCAGGAGCAAACGATAATGCCTCTGCAGTTGCAGTAACAATTGATGTGTTAAGAAAAATAAAAGAAAATCCTTTAAGAAATCTAGGAGTAAAGGGCTTCTTTTTTGATGAAGAAGAATTGGGATTAATCGGTTCTAGAGCTTATGTTGAAAGATATGGTATAAATGACTTATTAGGGGTATATAATATGGAATTAGTAGGTAATGGCAATATTTTGGCCCTATGGTCTGTGGACGAAAAACAAGATACTTTATTGTTAAGAACATTAGAATCTGAAGCAAGAAAAAAAGGTATTCAAACAATTAGATTTCCAAGAATAATTGCAAATACTGCTGACCATATGAGTTTTAGAAAAAAAGGTTTAGAAGATTCCTTTACATTAACAATGATAACTGAAGAAGATTTGAAAATGGCACCATTGTATTATCAAGCATTAAATCAGGGATTTTCACCAGATGAATTATGGGAAATTACGGAAAAGGCTCCTGTTTTCAAACACTATCACAAACCTACAGATACCTCCGAACATATTGATTCTAAAACTTTAGAGTTAGTATCAGATTTATTGTATAATTCTATTCGTACCATTGATGAAAATTACAAATAAAATAATGAAAGCCGTCTTTAAATATCCAACATCTCCCTCATTTTCATATGACAAGAAATCAAAATATGGTTTGAAAGGAATCAAATATTTAATAAGTCCAGGAATCTCAAATATGTATGATACTTGAGCTCATCATAGCACTCACCGTCGGTATATGCATAGGCACTTTCACAGGCCTCCTGCCTGGTCTTCATATAAATCTTGTTTCAACAATTTTACTAGCATCATCTCCAATTCTATTAGCAATAACTTCTCCAATATCACTTGTAGTATTTATTGTAGCTTTATCTATCACCCATACTTTTGTTGATTTTATTCCATCTATTTTTTTAGGTGCGCCAAATGAAGATACAGCCCTATCAATTCTTCCAGGACATCAGATGCTTTTAGAAGGAAAGGGTTTTGAAGCAGTAATAATCACACTTTATGGCTGCTTGGCATCTATCCCTATAATATTTATATTAACGCCTATTTTTATTTTTTCATTATCTAAAATATATCCTTATGTCTTAAGGATTATGCCTTTGATTTTGATTCTTATATCATTCTATCTTATAATCACTGAAAAGAAAAAATTAATTGCATTATTGATTTTTATTTTATCTGGATTTTTAGGAATAGCTGTTTTAAATATAAGCATAGATGAACCGCTCCTTCCTTTGTTTTCAGGATTGTTCGGTGCATCTGGTTTATTTCTAAGTATAAACCAAAAAACTAAGATACCTGTCCAAGAGATTAAAAAAATAAAACATATAAGATTAGAAAAAGAATCTTTTTCAAAATCAATGATATCCTCGATTTTGACAAGCCCATTTACCTCTTTTCTTCCAGGATTAGGTTCATCACAATCAGCATTGATTGCGACACAAATATCAGGAAAAACTTCTGAAAAAGAATTCTTATTTATTATAGGCATAATAAATCCAATAGTCATGGCTCTTTCATTTGTGACTCTTTATTCTATCAATAAGACCAGAACTGGTGCTGCTGTTGCAGTTTCAAAACTAATACCTAAATTAACTATCCAGGAATTAATTATAATATTAACAGTAATTACCCTGACATCCATAATTGTTTTTATTATTTCTATAAATCTTGCAAAATTTTTCTCTATATATATCTATAAAATAGACTATTCCAAATTGTCAATATTGATATTGGTTTTCTTAATATCTTTTATAATCTACTTTTCAGGATTCATAGGTCTGCTGGTATTTTTTATATCAGCTAATCTTGGAATCTTCTGTATTTTATCAGGAATTAAAAGAACAGAATTAATGGGATGCCTGCTTATTCCTACAATTTTGTATTATTTATAAAACTCTTTTTCAATAACAATAAATCATTTGATCTCTTCTTTTTCCAACACCAACTGTTGTTATAGGAACTCCTAAATACTCCTTAATTCTTTCAACATATTTTCTAGCATTATTTGGCATGTCCTGTAATTTCCTGCAATTACTAGTATCAGTTTTCCAGCCAGGAAGTGTTTCATATAAAGGAATGCATTTATTTAAATCTAAAACCGGAAAATAATCTAATTTTTTTTCACCTAAACTATAACCAGTGCAAACCTTGATTTCATCTTCATCATCTAAAACATCTAATTTAGCTAATGAAACTTCAGTGATTCCATTGACTCTCACAGCATAATCAGCTGCAAATAAATCCAACCATCCACATCTTCTAGGTCTGTTTGTTACAGTTCCAAATTCACCACCTATTTCCCTTAATCTATCTCCAATTTCATTATCTTGTTCAGTTGGAAAAGGGCCGTTACCAACTCTTGTTGTATATGCTTTTAATACTCCAATAGTCCTATGAAAATCAATCCTAGCACCAGCACCAATATAAGCAGCTCCTATTGTTGTATTAGAACTTGTAACAAAAGGATAAGTTCCTAAATCTTTATCTAACAAAGTTCCTTGAGCACCTTCAAAAAGTAATTTTCCATTATTTCTTAAAATTAATCCTTGAATATCTTTACTAACAAAGCTAAGTATTTGTTCTCTTGTTTTTAATAATTCATCCAAAACATCTGAAGCATCTAATGATTCAGCATTATAAAATCCAAGAGTATGATTAGCAATTCTTGTGTTTTCTCTAACTTGAGTTTCTAATTTATTTACATCAAATAAATCATTAACTAATAATCCACTTCTTGCACTTTTGTCAGAATAAGTAGGTCCAATTCCTCTGCCTGTTGTCCCAACTCTGGCACCAATAATAGAATCTAACTTTCTTTGATAACTAGTTGTTAAATTAGCTAAATTAGAAATTACAAAATTTCCAGGATCAACTTCAACACCTTTCTCCTTTAATTCATCAATTTCTTTAATTAAACCTGCAGGGTCTACAGCAACGCAATTCCCAATCACGCACAACTTTCTGCTTATTATGCCCGATGGAATTAAACGAAAAGCATATTTTTTATCACCTACAACAACAGTATGTCCTGCATTTCCACCTCCCTGATATCTTACAACAACATCATGAGTTCCTGAAAGTATATCTACAAGTTTTCCTTTTGATTCATCTCCCCATTGCATTCCAATTACAATTGTATTTACCATTTTATTCCATATCATTTACCTCTATATCATGAGGCAACATATCTTTTGAAGTTGCACGAGAGGCTTTTTCAAGAATTGCTTTTTCTCTAAAACTTTCTAAATCATGAGCTCCTGCATTTGAAATTGTTGTCCTAATATATCTTGCATCTCTTTCAACCCAAGGTTTAAGTCTTCCTCTATAAGGAACTTTGCCAGCAACTCCTTCAATAGTAGAACCTGCAAGAGTTGAATGGCCATATCTTTCAATAACTCTTTCAGGATCAGCATTATCATCAGATAATTTTCTTCTAAAATCTATACCATACATTGAAACTAATCTTGCTTTTGGATGTCCTTCTCCCCAAGTTTCAACCCATTTCATTAATGCTTCTTCAGAAGTAGGTTTATTATCAGCATCTAGTTTTCTTCCAGCTGCTTCAAAAAACCTATTAAAATAATTTCCCATCATAATTAAATCTGCAAAAGCTAATGCAACAGTCCTTACATGATTGGTTTCCAATCCTCCATCTAAAACTAAGTTCACATATTTTCCTTTTTCTCTATTATAATCATCTCTTGCTCTTGCTAATTCTCTTGCAACTGTCATTTGCCCTCTTCCATTACCCCTTCCTGTTTCTGAAGAACCTGTTTGGCATATTGACCCAACTCCCATGCCTCCAATTAAATAATCAGCTCCAGCTTCTGCAAACCTTATGAAATGTTTTCCTCTAATAATATTGCCAATACCAAAGGGTTTATCTCTAAATTCCCTGCTTTCTTTTGCATATTTAAGAATTTCAAGAGCATCATCAAAACAAGCATTAGAACTATCAATACACAAAGTATCTACTTGAGGTCCCCATGTTTCTAATTCTTTTTTCCAATCTCCTCTTGTGCTAACAGCAATTCCAATAAAATTCGTATCATATTTTTGCAAAAAAGCTAATTTTTGAAGAATCATATTTTCATTAACAATTGGAACAAATCTTCTTTTACCACTAGATAAAATTCTTTTAATCTCACCTACATCCTCGCAATTTACTAAATAGCGAATTCCATTTGAAGAATCTTCATTTGATAATCTGTACATAACTTCTGTTACAGGTGTCCATGGAGGAGTTAAAAGAGGTTTATTTGGATCATGAACATAAATTCCATCTAATTTAGACATTCTATCCATAATTGGAATAACAGAATGGCCTATTCTTTCTACAATATTAACAATCTCTTCAAGAGCAGATCCAGGAGGAGCAGATACAGGATCTATTATAAATTCAACATCGCCTTTTTTCAAGCGAGCTTTTATATTTTCATCAATAATTTTTTGTTTATCTTCATCTCTTAAACTTCTTGGAATCATTGTTAAAATACCCTCCCTTCCAGCACTAACAGCTATTTCAGGACCAACAATACATTGCATTCTTGAAATCATATAAGGATATTGTAAAGTAATAGGGCCCAATGTTGATGTTAAAGATACTTCTTCTGGCTTAGCACAAATCCAACCAGTTAAAATTAAATATTCTCTTAAACTATCAGAAGTTGTTTTGCTAATTCCTGCCATTAATTACAATGAAAAATTAAATTTTTAAGCATTGTTATAATGCAACTTATATTTATCAGTTTAAACAAAAGTAATTTTTTAGTATTGTAAAAAATATTTAGACACTATATTTATATATTTTCAGATGATTCGTTAAATTAATTTAGCTATTTTTGGCAACTGTTACAATCTCTCCAACAACCCAAACATAACTTTTCTTTAGGTAAGCCAATAGAAGTCACTAAATCATCCATCCTTTGATATTCTAGACTAGTTAAGCTAAGACTGTCACGAATATGGCCAACCATCCGATTATATAAATCAGAATTTTCATCTGTAAAATCATTAACATCATGATTTTTTCCATCTTCCTTATCAACTGCAGCTATTGCTCTTCTTGCAGCTAAAACCTGTTCAGAACTTGATCTTGAAAAATTCAAAAACGTGCAAGCATGAGTTAAAGGAGGGCAAGAAGGCCTCATATGAATTTCTTGTGCTTGATATTCATCAAATAACATATGAATATTGTCTTTTAACTGAGTGCCCCTAACAATTGAATCTTCGCAAAACAAAATTCTTTTTCTCTCTATTAATTCTCTTATAGTAATTAATTTCTTTTTAGCAACTAAATCTCTGAAGCTTTGTTCCTGGGGCATAAAACTTCTAGGCCAACTTGGAGTATATTTTACTAAAGGCCTGCCTCTTCTCATTCCACTCTCATTAGTATAACCAATTGTACTTCCTGTACCTGAATCAGGAATATCTGCAATAATATCAAATGGAAGTTCTTCTCTATTTTTATTCATCCTTTTCATATCAGCTCTTGCAAGACCTTCTCCAGAATGATTTCTCATAATTTCTACATTAACTCCTTCATAACTTGAGCCAGGAAAACCATAATAAATCCATAAAAAAGCACAAATCTGCATCTTGACTCCCGGTTCTTTTAATTGCTCACAACCATCAAGAGTTAAACGAACAATTTGTCCAGGTCCAAGCTCCATATAAGGTTTAAAACCTTGATTACAAAGAGCAGTAGTCTCCATTGTTGCAGCATAAGCTCCATCTTTTTTTGCAATAATAACAGGAGTCCTGCCTAATTTATCTCTAGCTGCATAAATTCCATCTTTAGACATGACAAGTACAGAAGAACTACCCTCTATAGTATTTTGCATTATTTCAATACCATCAGAAATATTATTTCCCTGACCAATTAAATAAGCAATAACCTCAGCAGGATTAAAAGGCATTGTTTCATCAGGAGCAGGTTCTGAAAAAGAAACCTTTCCTTTATGAGCATTCTCTACAATAGAAACTAGATTATTTATTCTTCCAACATGAACAACATAAAATCCCCCGAATCTAGAGCTGAATATAGGTTGATCCTCATAATCACTAACAACTCCAATACCCATTGTCCCGTAATGTTCTACTGCAAAATCTTCTAATTGAGGTCTAAAACCCTTTCGAGTTATATCATGAATTCTTCTATAAGAAATACTTCTACCACCAATAACAATTCCCCCTCTTCTTGTTCCTAAATGCGAATGATAATCTGTACCATAAAGTAAATCAAAATTACAATTCTCCTTTGAAACCACTCCAAAAAACCCGCCCATTTTTTCACCTCAATAATTATATTTAAAACTTAGTTTAAAAATAATAATATGCTATAAAATATATCTCAAAAAATAAATTAGTTTATAAACAAAAGAATCTTGAGAATTAAAATAAATTTATGTTTCTTATGTCGGAAATTGAAAACCTCATCTTTTAAGATGAGGTAGTTTACTTGCATTCAATTTCCGAGCACAAGAAAATTGTTTTATGCAATTTTCTGTGCAGAAAATTCTTCTGAAAGAATTTTCATGCATCCTAAAAATTTCTG
>JAUYDD010000162.1 GCA_030704765.1 Nanobdellota archaeon
CAAAAAATCGCCTGCTGGCGAGTGTGGTTTGATTGGCCCTTGTTTTTAGGATGCTCAGAAATTAAAACAAACTAACATCCACATCTTAAAAGATGTGGTTTAATTTCTGACATTAAAATAAGTAAGGTACGCAAAAAATAATTTTGCTGGTCTTAAAAGATGTGGTTTAATTTCTGACATTACATAACTAAATATTCCAGAACATTAATTATATCTAATAAAACTCAATTTAATCTATTTTTCATGTATTATCTTGATATCTTTGATAAGGCCTATTTTTTTAGATAGGGTCTTATAAATATCATTAGTCTCTTTTTCAGAAAGTTCAATTATTCCTGAATTATTTTTGCCTCTGAAACATATGGATATTTTTCCTTTATTAGCGTCATATAGGTCAGAATGTATCATTACTTCTTTGATTTCTCCAAAAGATTCAAATTTAATGATTCTTCCCTCATACAACTTTTTTACTTTAATATGCATAGAAAAACTAGGTTTTTACCCCTTTATAATTATTGTTATTATATAGTGACACTATTTTAAAATATATTATTTAGAACAATCAAACTTTGCAATCATCAGGGCAATTATATTTGGTTTCAGATATAGAACAATCAAAACTATCACAGATATTTTCACATATTCCATTCCCACAATTAAGAAGTTCTGGTTTTTTTACACAAACACCAATATTTCCCATCTTTATAAATTTAGGTAACTTCACCCAATCTTGGGCAAATTGGCCCCTTCTGTTCATGTTCAATTGAAAATCCAATAGACAACTATAGTTTTCAGGGCATTGAAAACCTAGGTTTCCAGCACATTGGCAAAAAAATTCAGTTGTGCATTTAGAAGAATATATACTGCCAGCGCATAATTTTTGGAATAATCCATTAGAACTTTCACATTCTTGCTTTTTTAGATTCGGATTATTAAAATTGCAGTATGATGTAGGTTTACAGCTTGTTCTTCCATTGAATTTACATTCGCATATATTGCAATCTTTTAAGAAAAAGTCACCGCCTTTATATTTTCCATCTTCGCATGCGATATTCTTTTTTTCATACAGACATTTCAGATGGCATCTTGAAAAAAATAAAGTGTTTTCCCTTATACATTCTCTTTTTTCATTCTTGCAAAGAGATAAGGAGTTTCTGTATATCTTTAAACAATTATATTTCTCTGTTTTTTCTAATGTATTGCAATTAGATATAACCTCATTTAGCTCATTTTCACAAACACTAAGCTGATTGTTACACTTTTCTTCAAAAATGACCCTATTCCCTGTACATTCTTTTTTACATTCTTTATAGTCAGAATATGAAATAACATTTGTAATTAAAAATAAGATGATTAATGTAAAATAAATAGGAATTCCTTTTTTCATAAAAATTCTTATACTAAGTATTTTTAAACTATTATTGTCATTAAATAATCATACAATAAACTATATATTGTAATAATTGTGATTTTCAAGATGAGATTTTCAAGAATTGAAATAAAAGAATTGTTCATAGCATGGTTATTGACGTCAATAGCTTTTGCTATACTTTTTTCAGGTGGAATGGAATTATTCAAATCCCTAGACAAGTTCTTTATATTATTATTGTTCTCTTCATTTACCGCAGGTATTGGTTTTGTATTGCATGAGATAATGCATAAGTATCTTGCACAAAAATACAATCTCTGGGCAGAATTCAGGGCATTTTATCCCATGCTTTTTCTTGCAATAATATTTTCATTAGGAGGTTTTATTATAGCAGCACCAGGAGCTGTATTTATCAGAGGCAGTATATCCAAGGAAAAAAATGGCAAGATATCCCTAGCTGGTCCAATGATGAACATAATATTAGCCTTTATCTCATTAGCTTTTCTCTTTTTATTAAAACCAGTCGGTTTATTAGAGCTATTTTTTAAAGTTAATCTATCAATAAATTCTTTATTAAGTCTTTTCAATCTTTTGCCATTCGGTTCATTTGATGGAAAAGATGTCTATGAATGGAACAAGGCGGTATATTTCATCTGTTTAATAATAGCTATAATCTTGTTTGCTGCTAGTTATATTATTTAAGTTTAAACTTCATAATATTTAAAAACTGATTTTTATTTGACATCAAAAAAACAATGGGCCACCACACCCTAAAGGTTTTTTGCCACAGCTAAAAAATCGCCTGCTGGCGAGTGTGGTTTGATTGGCCCTTGTTTTTAGGATGCAAGAAAAAACTTTTATGGTTTTTTCTGCACAGAAAATTCATCTGAAAGAATTTTCT
>JAUYDD010000166.1 GCA_030704765.1 Nanobdellota archaeon
AAAACCACATCATTTATGATGTGGTTATTTTTGGTGGTTTTGATTTTGGATCATCCAAAAAATTTCCGAATCAGAAAAATCGCCGATCAAACTCCATCCTTCAGGATGGAGTAGGCGATTTTTCAGGAAATTTTTTTGATATAGGTTATGCATCTTTTTTCAGAGATATTTCTTTTTATATATTTTTTATCTCTTTTCATAAAAACTCCAAGTATTTTTTGTTTATAGATTTATTTATCATTTTCCATAAGTTTTAAAACTCCTATTTCTATTATTTTTTAATGGCAGAAGTATATAATCCAAAGATTGTTGAGGAAAGGATAAAGAAGTTCTGGGAAAACGAACATATTTACAAATTTGACCCTAAAAAATCTGGCAAGGTTTTTTCAATTGATACACCTCCGCCAACTCTTTCTGGAAAAATGCATATTGGCCATGCTTATTCTTATTCTCAACAGGATTTTATTGTCAGGTTTAGAAGAATGTTTGATGGAAATGTTTTTTATCCATTTGGAACAGATGATAATGGTCTCCCAACTGAAAGAATGATTGAGAAAATAAAAAATGTAAAAAGTAAAAATATGAAAAGAGAGGAGTTTATAGAGCTTTGTTTAAAGACCTTAAAAGAAATTACTCCGGATTTTATAGCTGACTGGAAAAATTTAGGTGTTTCTTGTGATTATGAACTGTATTATTCGACAATTGATGATAATTCTAGAAAACTAGCTCAAAAATCTTTTTTAGAACTATATAAAAAAGGATTTATTTATAAAAAAGCATTTCCAACTTTATGGTGCCCTGAATGCCAGACTTCTGTTGCACAAGCTGAATTAGATGATAAAGAACTTCCTAGTTTATTTTCAACAGTCAGGTTCAAGTGTGATGAAAAAGACTTGTTGATTGCAACAACAAGGCCTGAATTATTACCTGCTTGCGTTGCTGTTTTTGTCCATCCTAATGATAAAAGATATAACAATATTATTGGAGAAAAAGCTCAAGTTCCATTATTTAATTACAAAGTTCCTATAATTGCAGATGAATCTGCTCAAATGGATAAAGGAACAGGTGTTTTAATGATATGCTCTTATGGAGATAAATATGATGCAGAAGCAATAAATAAACTTAAGATTAGCCCAAGAATTGTTTTGAATTATGATGGAACACTTAATATTGGGAAATATAAGGGGATGAAGATTAAAGACGCAAGGAAAAAGATTTTAGAGGATTTGAAAAATGCTGGCTTAATAACAGAGCAAAAACAAATAACTCATGCTGTTAATACTCATGATAAATGCGGGACTGAAATAGAATTCTTGCCAACCGAACAATGGTTTATTAGAATTTTAGACAAGAAAAAGGATTTTTTAAAACAAGGAAATAATATAAAATGGCATCCTGAATTCATGCATAAAAGATATGATAATTGGGTTAATGGTTTAGAATGGGACTGGAATATTTCAAGGGATAGGCATTTTGGAGTTCCTATTCCTGTTTGGGAATGCAAAAAATGCAATGAAATTATTATAGCAAATGAAAAAGAGATTCCAATTGATCCTAGTGAGTTTAAGAAAAAATGTCCTAAATGCGGGCAATTAGCAAAAGGAGAAGAAAAAGTCTTTGATACTTGGATGACCTCTTCTATTTCACCGCAGATTGTTTATTCATTGTCTAATGGAAGAATTAAATTACCTTTTTCACTTCGCCCGCAAGCTCATGATATAATAAGAACTTGGCTCTTTTATACTGTTGTAAAATCTTTATATCATGAAAATCAAATACCTTGGGAAAATACTGTTATTTCCGGATTTGTGACTCTTAGTGGAGAAAAAATGTCTAAATCAAAAGGAAACACTGTTTCTCCTCAAGAAGTAATGGAAAAGCACAGTTCTGATGCACTTCGTTTCTGGGCAGCTGGCTCAAAATTAGGTGAAGACTTGGATTATCAAGAAAAAGACTTGATTGCAGGAAAAAAATTTGAAACAAAATTATTCAATGCAAGTAATTTTGTTTTTATGAATTTAGCTGATTATAAATATGAAAAACCAAAAAAATTAGAAAAAATAGATGAACTTTTCCTGAAAAAACTTAATAATCTTGTAAAGTCTTGCACTGAATCTTTTTTGAATTATGAATATTCTAGATCAAAACTTGAAACTGAAAAGTTCTTTTGGCAGATGTTCTGCGATAATTATTTAGAGATTGTTAAAAAAAGGATTTATTCTAGTGGTGGAGATAAAAAAATATCAGCACAATTTGCTTTATATGCTGGATTATTGGTTATTTTAAAATTAATTGCACCTATCATGCCTTTTATTACAGAAGAGATTTATCAAAGGCATTTTAAGAAAATTGAAAAAGATAAGTCAATACATATTTCTAAATGGCCTAGTTTTAATAAAGAAGAGAGAACTGATATACTTGATTTATTCATAGATGTTTTAACAAAAGTTCGTCAGGAAAAATCAATAGCCAAGAAGTCTATGAAAGCTGAGATTGTATTAATTTTAGATAAAGATACTAAAAATAAGTTAAAGGATTTATTAGAGGACTTGAAAGATGTTTGCTGCGCTAAAGAGATAAAGGAAGGAAAAGAGTTTAAGGTGGAGTTTGCGTAGTAATTATGTCGGAAATTGAAAACCTCATCTTTTAAGGTGCGGTCGTTCCCGAACATCCTAAAAAATTTCCCTGTCAAAGAAAAATCGCCGATCAAACCTCCTGCTTTAGCAGGAGGTAGGCGATTTTTCGGGAAATTTTTTTTGAT
>JAUYDD010000183.1 GCA_030704765.1 Nanobdellota archaeon
GAACCATGGAATAAATTCCATGGCGTGTTTGGTTCTTGAGCACCCCCAAAATTATTTTTGCTTTCTACATATTAAAATAAGTAAGGTACGCAAAAAATAATTTTGCTGGTCTTAAAAGATGTGGTTTAATTTCTGACATAATAAAATTTTATTTTATCTAATGTTACATTAATTTATCATTTATACCTATTTAAAAGGTTTATGAATTAATCTTCTAGAATATCACCAAAACCTTCGGTTTCGTGCCGCACCTTTAAAAGTGTAGGTTTGCATTGGATTCCGAAAAATCCCTTGGATTTTTTTAGTGGTGAGACTGAAAAAACAAAGCAGAAACTTTGTCAAATTAAAAGCATTTATCTATCCAATACGACAATTTGTAAATGCTTCTAATTTCCATCACCTGAAGGTGATAGTTTATTTTTTGCTCAGATTACCTAAATTTCTATTTAAAAATTTTAACAAAAGCTATATCTATAAACTAGTGAAACATTATTTTTTCATGAACAAATCAACTTCAGACATAATTCCATTCTATAAACCCGTAGGATTGACACCAGCTCAAGCAATAGATGATTTTAGAAGAAAAAATCCTAAATATAGAAATGAAGCAATATCTCATGCAGGTAAATTAGACCCATTAGCACAAGGCCTTCTTCTTTTAGTCACAGGAAGATTGACTTTGCAAAAAAACTTAAAAAAGTTCTTAAAATTAGACAAAGTCTATAATGCAAGAATCTTGTTTGGAATAAAATCTGATTCTTATGATATACAAGGTGTTCCTTTAATTTCAAGAACAGATATGAATAAAAATATAGAAATAGATCTAGAAAAATTAAAATCAAAAATACTTTCTCTAAAAGGAGAATATCTCCAAGAGCTTCCTGTATTTTCAGGAAGAAAAGTAAATGGAAAACCTCTTTATTATTATGCAAGAAAGAACCTGTTAGATAAGATAAATATTCCAAAAGAAAAAGTAGAAATAAAAGATATAAAAATAAATAAAATATTTAAAATCAGTTCAGAAGAACTATTAAAACAAATAATAAATAAAATTGATTTGTTAGATGGTGATTTCAGGCAAGATGAAATAAAAGAAAAATGGAAAATCCTTTTTAAAGATATAAAAAGAGATTTTTTAGTAATTGATGTCACAATATCCTGTTCCTCTGGAACATACATAAGATCATTAGCTAATAATCTTGGAAAAGAATATAGTGGAGGATTATTGATTGAGCTTTTAAGACAAAAAATAGGAAATTATGATTTAGGGGATGTGAAAAGACAGTTATCAAATATTAGGGGATGATGATTATTGTTATTATTATGTAAAAAACATAGGGAAGTTAGAGTTGTTGTTTGTTGTATTGACATATTCATATCACAAAAGTATAATTAATACATCCTTAATTGATTTTTATCTACTGATTTTATTTATAATTAATTAATACAAAAAGTGAGCATATGAACTATAGAAATTTTTATATTAACAATATTCAACTCATTTCTTCCTCAAAAATGCATTCTTGAACATTGTCTCTCTTTCTTTAGAAATATAAACTCCTTTTAGTTTTGGATGTGGTATTGGCATATCACCTACAGTTGCTCTTTTTGAATTATCAATAAGATAATTGCCTCTGCTGCCGCCTTTTACTAATCTGAATAAATTATTTTCATCGTTTTCATTCTTTATCATATTTATATAATAATAAGTCTGCCTTACTTGCCTTGGATAATAAGTCTTTTCTTTATTGAACCACATCCAGACTTTTCCGTTCCTTACTCCAACAAGATTGCCCTTAGCTTCAATCTTGTCAAATGGTTTATATAGATAAACATCAACTTTTTCACCTTCAATCTCAATATTTTGTTTTTCAAACTTGACAAACTGTCCAGGTGTATCAAATTCAGATATAGCTAATCCAGATAGACTAATTTTAGATTCTTTTGCCTCACTATTGCCGCTAGAATCAACAGGAGCAGGGTCAGTTTTATCAGGATTATTAATAACAGCTGTTGCAGCTGTTTGTGCAGAAGTTGTGACAGCTCCAACATTAGGAATTACAACAGCTCCATTTTTCCTTGCTATAGCATTCAAGTTATCATCAAATGTAAAAGTTGCTTGTTGAGATGTATCAGTCTGCATAAGCCTTATTTCTTTATTAGTACCGTCTTCTTCTTTTTCATTTTCATTTTCAAGTGCAACCTGAGCTCCATTATCAAGATTGACATTTCCTTCAGGTAACCGCAATTCAGTTGCACCATTTTCATTTGCTTTAGCTTTTAATGCTTCAGCAACACCTGCAAGTGCACCTGCAAGTTGTTGAGCAATCTGCAAACCTTGCTGTAGTTTTTGTTCCAGTTCCTGGCCTCCCCCGCCACCACCCCCGCCCCCTCCACCCCCTTCGCCACCTCCACTGTCTCCACCTACACCTCCAGGACTCTCTCCTCCACCATGACCTTCATGCTCTCCTGGACTTGGCCTAATATCTGAATCACTTCCTAGACCCGGATTAGGTTCAGTAGGAGTTTCTGCTGGAGGTAATGTAACACCTTCAGGCATAAACATTCCCATAGCACCATTCCATAATAAAGAACTACCCGAACCACTAACTCTAACTGAACCATCTTTAAAAATTTCAATCTTTTCAACTCCTCCTTGACCTTTTAACCATTCTAAAGGAATTTTTGCAGACTGCCCTCTAGCAGGAGTTATTCCTGTATCAAAAAATTTACCATTACCTTGAGATAAAAAACTTGATTTTGATAAATCTACTCCATCAGGAAATTCAACTTTCGGAAACATTTCTTTTAAAACATCACTAGCTAAATTATTCTCCTTCCTAATTTCTTTCCAAGTATTTTTATCAGGATTTTGTATAGTATCTTTCATTTTTTCTGTTTCAGTAACTTGTTTTGCTGTAAGCTTTTTTTCAATAATTTTATCTGCTTTTTTATCTATAAACTCTTCTTTTAAACCACTAGGAATTTTTCCAGAACCCCATGTCTCTTTTAAATTTTCTGCTTGAACCATATTATCAATAGAAATATCTTGTAATTCATGATTCAATGGATTGTTATCAACTATTTTTTGTGTAATCGGATCAAATTTACCTTGCCCGCTACTCCCCTCCCCACTCACCCTCACAAGAATCAGCAATATAAATATCATGATTATTACAGCAATCAATCCACTTTCTATTGGAGTGATTTTTCTTCGAGATTTTGTTAATGCCATATTTATTTTGTATCCTTTTCTTTCTTTTTCAAATCCCTTGTATCTCCTATCCCATATATTTGATTTTTAATATTTATTCAAAAATTCAAATATATAGGGCTCTGTTGAAGTATAGTTTTCTGATATCATGACAAGTGTTGTGTATGGTAATCCTGGATATTCCATCATATCCACATAAAGGTTCCTTTCTTTAGCCATATCAACAACACAATTTATGCATATCATATATTGATTATCACTCTTATGCGTCCTTGTTATGTAATCAGCAACTTCAAGTATATAATATAATGAAGAGTTATAACTTATAGGAAGCTCTTTTAGGTCAAGTATTTCAGAAGTCTTTTCTGTCTTGAATACTATTAGCATTTCAGTTGTGAATGTTGTCCTTCCATTTGTAACAACTGTCCTTGTTTTAGGAATAGCAAATTCAATATTATAATTATTAGACTTCATTTTACCAAGGCATGTCATGATGTTCTCATCTACATAAGATGAAAGCTCGTTTTCAACAGTTATTTTTTGAGGAATCAAGAATTCCTGCGAGTAATAATAATACGGAATGAAGTATGAATCAATATCTTTGTAATATTTGGGTTTTTTATAAAATCCTCCTTGTATTCCAATGACTTTCAATGCTTCTGTTGTGACTTCTTCTTGGCAAGTATAGACAGATGCTTTTAATGAATCTATCTCAGGTTTAATGCCAATCATGCATAAAGGATTAGAACCGCAATCATTTTTTCCAGTCTTGAAAATAAATATGAACAAGAATACAACAACAATGAGTACAGCTACAATGACAAACACAGCTACTTGTGCATTTCTATTATTAGAAAACAAGTTCTTGTTTATTGAACTAATTTGAATTTTTTTCTTGCCTCTTTTCATTTTGAAATGTATGAAACCATTTCTTTCAAATGGATATTTTAAAATCCAGAAACCTAAAATTTATTTTCATTTATATAAAATAAAAGGTTTCTTGATATAATTAATAGTATTTCTCATTTTTTAAACCTTTTTGAAATAAAGAATTCTGAATTCTGTCCATTATTACCACAAACCACCAACGACAAACAGCTATAAAGTCATGGAAAATGACTTTATACTTACCTTATAACAACCCTTTATTTTAATCACTATATAGTTATAACTACCAAAAAGTTTATAAACATAAAAATTATTTATTTCTATAAATAATTTTAGCTTATTATCATGGCAAAAAGAAAAAAGAAAAAAATAATAGCACCAAGCACCTTTAGTCCAGGGCAAAGATGGGGACTTTTAGCATCAGCAGGATTAGTCTCACTTGCATTAGTCGCAGGTTCTTATATTATTCCAAAAGCAACATGTCTTGATATGCAAAATCCGCTAAATAATGTATTAGCTCAAGAAAAACAACTTGCAGAAGAAAGAAAAAGAAGAGCTCAAGAAGTGATTGTTGAAGAACAAATTGAATATAAAGATGTTACTATTCCAAATCAAGAACCAAGAAAAAATCTTGAATCTAGTGTAGAAGATAAATATCCTCCATTAAAACAACCAAGCCTTCAAGAACAAAAGAAAAAACCTAGTGATTTAGAAAAAGAGATTGATACAAATACAGGAAATTCAAAACCATCCTTACCTGAGAATGATTCGCCAATACCTTCATGTCCTGTAAAACCCGCACCCTCACCTCTTGTTAAACCTCAAACAACTCATGAAAAGCCTTCAAATACATCTATAAACCAGGCAAATCCTTTGCAAAGAACTTATAGGGATATACAAAATATTGCTTATGAACCTGTTCTAAATAAAGAAATATATCGTGTTCCAAAAACAAAAATAGAAAGATTATTTGCAGGAGATATTGTAGTTACAACAAAATCTGAATTCAGCATAGATTCTTATGTCTGGAACAATCTTCCAAGAGGATTATCAAAAAAACAATTATATGATATAATAAAAGAATCACCAATACAGAGTAAATCAACTGTAATATTAGAAGCAAAAGCAATAGAAAGTAGAGAATTATTAGAAAACTTTGAACGAGCTGCAGATTATTTTATTTCTTTTGGTCCTAATAGCCTTGATCCAGCAATATCCTTCACTTCTGTAGATAAACAAATATTCCTTAATTATGTAAATAGAGCACTTATAGATGCGCAAAATGAAACAGGAACAAATAAATTTAGCAACGGCTCTCAATTAATCTTCAGATCATACCAAGGCAAACCTTCATTAGAAGTAAAAATTGCTAATAGGTCTGGTTTACAGTCCTTGCCAATAAGTTTTATACAAGATCCAAATGAAATACAATCAATAAAAAAATTCATGCTATACAGCATGTTTTATCCAGATCTAGATGATCCAAGAAACAAGAATAGAATTCCTATTGATGGAATATATGCAAGATATAATGCAAAAAATTAAATATAACTTATACTTGATAATAAAATGAAAACCAACCGAAGACAGGCAATTGGAGGGCTTGTTGCAATGCTTCTTAGTCCAGCTCTTTCTAATAGCCAGGACATACCTAAAACAACTGCTTCTTCAATACATGATGAACTTTATAGAGGATCAATTTATCAACAATTGAAAAAAGACCTTGGTTATAGGATGAAGGGGATGAATATAATGGATTATGATTCTCTAAGAACCATTGTCTTAAAAGAAGATGATGATACAGTGAACACTCTTTCTAGAATATATAAAAATCATGAAGATTATAAGAAAAGATTATCAGAAAAAGACAAATCATTATTAAAGGATTTTGATCCTCTTAAACTTCCTAAAACAGAATTAGAAGCATATATTAAAGCTGCGCCTTGGAAATTAAATTCAGGAAATAATATATCTGAACAAGATAGATTAGTGATATTTGCTATGAAACATCATGGATTATTAAGTCATTATGTTTATTCTTTAGATTATTTTGCAAAATTTAATCCTCAAATAGATACTAAAAATCCTGATAATATAGAAAAATGGTATGATATAACACCTGAAAAAAGAAGGATATTGACTTTAGGTTATACTGATTTAAATAGGGCATTAGAAGAATTGCCATTAGATTTAAGGCGAGATTATAAGGGCTTTAATCCTAATAATTTGCCAGATGAAGAACTTCAAAAAGCTAAAAATAAAGCTTTTTGGAGCTTAAAAAGCCAGGATAAACCATACACAGAATCTCAAAGATTCACTTTATTTTATCTTTTAAGTAACTAATCCTAAGAAGAAAAATATAAATAGCTTTTATACATCAAAAAAACAATGGGCCACCACACCCTAAAGGTTTTTTGCCACAGCTAAAAAATCGCCTGCTGGCGAGTGTGGTTTGATTGGCCCTTGTTTTTAGGATGCTCAGAAATTAAAACAAACTAACATCCACATCTTAAAAG
>JAUYDD010000047.1 GCA_030704765.1 Nanobdellota archaeon
AAAAAATTTCCCGAAAAATCGCCTACCTCCTGCTAAAGCAGGAGGTTTGATCGGCGATTTTTCTTTGACAGGGAAATTTTTTAGGATGTTCGGGAACGACCGCACCTTAAAAGGTGCGGTTTTCAACGTTCCCGACATAAAAGAGTTAGGATAATTGATGCTGTAGAACCCTATTCTTATGCTAAAGCTAAAAATTTAAGGCCTGAACCAGGTACGCAGACTTTAAGAGATGTTTTATGAATTAAGAAGTTTTTTCAATCTTTCAATTTTATTCCATACTCTTTCTAGTTTAGAGTTCGCAATATCTACAATCATCCTTATATAGTCATCATCAACTAATATTTTTCCGTCTTTTGCAACAGGAAAACTTATTTGTTCTGTTGAATGAAGTTCAACCATAAATCTGTCTCCTCCAGCCATGACTCCACTTCTTTTCCATCCAGCTTCTTTAGCTAATTTAATAAGATTTAATGCATCATTAATAGTTCTGCAAGCAACATGCAATATACAAGAAGTCTGTTGAAACTCAACAAGACCATTAATATTAATTCCACTCAAAGCATCTTTAAGTTGTTTAAAACCTATTTTATCGTGAGTTCTAAAAAGAAAAGCGTCTTTTAATTTCTTATCAGAATATTTTAATAAAACAATTCTTCCAGAACACGAACTTGTCGTATAATAATTCTTTTTCTTATTGATTTTATCACAAAGAACAATAATTTTTTTATCCCATTCTCCGATATTAGATTTATCTCTTTTTGATAATTGTTTTTGTTTTTGAATTAAAAATTTATCTTGCATATTAATTTGATTAATAGATGTATTTTTCTAGTCTTTTATTAAATTTTTTTCTTAGTTTTAATGATATTATTAATGTCATATAAACTACTTTTTCTCCATAAAAAATATCAACTCTGTAATCAACTCCATTTAAAGATTCATGTTTATCTTTTAATTTAAATATGTCTAACTTTTGAATATTTTCTCCGCTTTCTAATCCCAAATAATCATTTCCTCCAAAAACTTCTGTAAATAATTGTATTATGATTTTAAAAAAATCCTTATTTTTTTCAAAAATATAAAAATTAAATTGATCTGAGTTTCCTATAGATTTAAGTCTTAGTTTTTTCATTAATAAATAATATAATCAAAGCTTATATATTTTTCATATTAATACAGCTAAAACAACACAAGACATCAAGGCAAGTCCAGCACCAAAATATTGATATAATTTTATTTTTTCTTTATTAACAAACCTGCCTAAAAACAAGCCTATAACTGGATAACTCTCTGTTATTGCTGTTGTTATAGTAATAGGATTTTTTTCCATTGCAAATGCATAGAATAACCATGCTAAAGTGTCAATAATGCCCATTGATAAGATAAGTATCATGTATCTTCGGCTATTTTTTATTAATTTTTTATATCCCTCTCTTTTATAAATAATAATCAATCCAATTAAAGATAACATAACTGCAGGAGCCCAGATAGCCATGACAGGACTTATTTCTCTTGCTGAAAATCCTGTTAAAAAATTCAATAATCCCATAACAATTGCACCAATAAATCCTATTAAAACACCTTTTTCTAAAAACCTCCTTGGATTTTTTATAAATTCAAATCTTATAGCAATAAGCAATATTCCAACAAATATGAAACCTATTAAAAGTAATTGAATTATATTTAATCTTTCGCCTAATATAAAATATCCTAGTAATAATGTTATTGGAAGTTCTATTTCTAATATTACTTCTATTACAGATAGTTTGCCTTTTTTTAATGCTTCAAAATCTAGTATTCCTGCAATAAATGTAATAATTCCTAAAAATAATAATAAAATAAGATTTCCAAGGACTCTTAAATGAATCAAATCTTTAATAACAAAAGGAAATAATATTATAGCTCCAATTATTCCTATAAATGTCAGGGATTCTAGATCTCCTATTTTTCTTGCATTTTTCTGAATTAAAAAATCTCCAAATCCCCAACATAACATTGCTAAAAAAGCAAATATAATACTGTATTCGTATGCCATTTATTCACCTTTTTTTTGTTAATTTACTTCTGCAAAGCAATGATGACTCCTCCTAAAGCAATCAATGATAGATCCAGGAGTAGTCCATTCTTTATAAAATAAACAAGAATTTAAATATTTAACCGAAAATATTATAAACTTTAAGCAAATATCATTACAATGAAAAAACCAATATTAGCAATTGATTTAGGAGGCACATTAATATCAAATAAACCAGCAGACTTAGCTCATTATGTCTGGTATGATATAATGTCAAATCTTTTACAAAAACCAGAAATAAAGGATTTAGCAGGAAAAGAAAACTATTTTGAAGATGTTATAAAAGTAATGGAAGAATTCACAGGTCTATCAAACGACAATGATGAGAATAAAGACGTATTAAAAAGATGGGGAAGAAGCTTATTCGCATTCTTGACAATAGGAGAAGTAAGAAAACTAGGAAAAGAAATATTATTCAAAGACTTCGCAGATTATTTAAGAGAACTTAAAGACAGATATGAATTAGCTTTAATAACAACCCAGCCTCAAGACAGTGTTCTGCCTATATTAAGTCTTTTAGGATGCAGTGATATTTTTGATTATATCTATGAGAGTTCTTTTTATGAAAAACCTGACAAATATCTTGTTTTCAATAGGTTCATTTCTGAAAATGGCAAGCCAGTTTATTATATAGGTAATAGTTTAAATGATGTAGAAGCATGTAAAAAACTAGGCATCAAATATATCATAGTAAATTGGGATAAGCAAGACCTCCCTGTCGAATACAGAAAAAGAGCTAGAGGAATAAAAGTTATAGAGAATGTAAAAGAATTAAGAAAAACTTTATCAGATTCAGAAACTAATCCTCGTATCAAGAACTAATTAGCTCCTAAATCAAAAACATTGATTTTCTTTGGTTTTCCAGGAAGCCAGTTTCTTAAGTTTTTCCTGGACCCGAACAAAGCCCTGTAATATTCTCCGATTTCATCTGTAACCTGGAAGTTCTCATAATCAATAAGTCTTCCAGGGTAATACAAAGCAAATCTCTTTTCAGAAACTTTTCTAATTGGAGCAATTCCTGCATATACTCTTCCATCAATAATTTCAAAAGTACTTTCAACACTATGATTTCCTTTTATTACAGCATCTGCAATAACATCTGCTGAAACTTCTGCATATTCTATATCCTGTTCAGTAGGAGGAGAGTTTCTCATTTCATAGGTTATTCCAACTGTCTGAGTCTTTAATTTATATCTTACTTCCAGCTCTCTTTTTAAGCTGGAAACTAATGCTTCTGGATTTAATTTATGATGGCCATGTGCATCAATTAGTTTTTTATCTGCGCTTTCAATTCCCATCACTCTTGTCCCTTCTGCAATAACATACATGCCAATTCTTCTGCCATATTTTTTCTCATTTTTCTTCTGGTCTTTTAAAATCATTGCATAGATTTCTTCAATATCATGCCCAGGATGGCCGTCAGGCAACTCTCCATAGATAAACCTGTCTGCATTACCCCAGTAACTCATGGCAATTCCAACCCAGTTAGCATCTCTTCCAAAAGGGCTTATTAAATAAACTAAATCATTAGTCGATACTGGATACTTAAGGGGATATGATTAAATAGTCAAATCTCCTCCTTTTTTAAGGAGGTGATTAGTATGATATGTCCTAAATGTAAAAATAGAGATGTTGTAAAGAGAGGAAAAAGATATAACAAATCTGGAATAAAGC
>JAUYDD010000164.1 GCA_030704765.1 Nanobdellota archaeon
AAATTTCTGAGCGCACCCAAAAAACTTCTGAAAGTTTTTTAGTGTGCTCCAAAATGCCTTCTCTTTCTATCCATTAAAATAGATAGGTATGAGAAGAGCATTTTGGACATCTTAAAAGATGAAGTTTATTTTCCGACATAAAAAAAGTTTAGATATTTATTATATTCAAAAGAAGATAATTTTAAATAGGATATAAAATATAGCTTAAAATGACAAGAAAGTTATGTGTATTTTCGTTTAGTTATGCACCAAACAAAAAAGCTATGCTTGATTATTTAGAAAAAATATTTCCAAGAGAAGTTGAAATGTTTCTTTTCACTACAAAAGAGTATGCTAAAGATTTTGAAAAATGTGATTATAAAAAAATTAAAGTATTAGAAAATAAATCAAACAGATTAACGAGTTTTTTTTATTTACGTAAATTTTGTAAAGAAAATTCTATTGATAGAATAATCAACATAGGTACCTTGCCTTATGAAGCTTTTCCAATGATATTTTCTAGCATTTTTACAAAAACTGAAACTTTGGTCTTTCATCTTGGAAATCCTATTGAATGCCTTAAGGTAGGTAATATAAAAAACCGTATTTATGCTATATTTGAAGCTTTTTTTGATTTCACATTATCATTATTTCCTAAAAAAATACTTTTGTGTACTAAAGAACTTACTAATGATTCTAAAAAAATATTGTTTTTTTCTAAAAATAAGATTTTTTATCTAGCTCCAACAATACCAACCTCTTTTTTTAAACCCTTAAACAAACAAAAAACAAGAAAGAAACTGGGTTTTAAAACTAAAGACAAGATAATAATATTTGCTGGAAGAGTGCATTATCTCAAAGGTTCTGATTTTTTAATTGATGCTATAAAAAATAATCCAGATAAAAAATTTATTGTCATAGGAAAAATAATAGATAAAAAATTTCTTAAAGAAAAATTTGAAAATATTATTCATATTGAATCTTTATCCCATGAAGAACTTGTGAAATATTATAATATTTCTGATCTTTGTTTATTTCCAAGCAGATTAGAGGGATTAGCTTTGGTTCCCCGAGAAGCTATGTCCTGTAGTACTCCTGCAATAGTCTTAGATAATAAAAGCTTTGAATCTATAGAAAAAACAATAAAAGTTCCAGCGGTCTCAAAAGAGATAAATAGAGCTATTGATAGTTTTTTTAACTTATCAAAAAAACAGATAAATCTGATCTCAAAAGATTCAAGAGACTTCATTATAAAAGAATATGATGATTTAGTATGGAAAGATTTATATGTTGATTATATCTTAAACTAAACAATGCATTTTATTGACAGGATTTATAAACAAAAAAGATTAGGATAAAAAGATGAATAAAAAATTAGTCTTTGTTTATTTATTTATTTTATGATGTTTTGCAAAAATCATCATAGTATATTTTAAATGTTTTCCAAGAATATTGCATAAAATATCTTGTACTAATCTTTTAAAAGTATCTATTTTATGGAAATTAACAAAATTATATTTTTCTATTACAAAACCATGCCTATTCAGAAGTGTCTTAATTACTGTTGGAGAAAAAAATATAGTATGTTCAGAATTCACTGAAAGATCATTATTAAGTAATCTAATAATACCCCCTATTTTATAATTGAGACAAAAGATATTCGGAGTAGATATAATAAGATAACCTTCTTTTTTTAAATGCTCTTTTGCTCTATCAAGAAAAAGACCGGGATTACTCAAATGCTCTATTACATCTCCTGCAAAAATAACATCGAATCTCTTTTTATTAAACTTAAAATCCTCTGCACTCATAAAGTGCACGTCATAACCTCTTTTTTTTAGTTCTTTTATTCCCTCTTTATCTATATCTATGCCTGTAACTGATTTTGCATATTTTTTTAAAAATCCATAAATCCATATATTCTCAGGATTATCTATAATAGTAAAATCAGTGAAACATCCTATATCTAAAACATCTTTATCTACAATATACTCATAGATTTCTCTTGATCTATCATCATTAATTTTTTCCATTTTGATAGTCTTTAACAGTATTTTTGATTATCCTATTCCACTTATATATATTTGCGTATTTTCTTATATCCTTTTTCCATGTTAAAACCTCTTTTACACTATTAATAATATCTTCTGTATTCTTTTGCCGGATTATTGCCCCATTTATATTATTTTCCACCATTAGTGGAATTCCTCCAATGTTTGTCACAACAACAGGAAGGTTCCTTGCAAAAGCTTCCATCACTGTTACTGGAGCTCCTTCTTTAGATGAAGGCAAAACAAGACAATCAGCTGAACTTAAATAAAGCAATTTTTTTGCCTTAAAAACCCCTCCTAAAAAATAGACATTAGATTGAGCTTTTTCTTTTGAATAATTCTCTAACGATTCTCTTTCATTTCCATAACCTAAAATATATAAGTCATGTTCTTTTAGATTCTCCATAGCAGCTATAAGATATCTTACACCTTTTACTTCACTTATCCTTCCAATATAAAGAATTATTTTTTTATCCAATGGAATTTTCAATTTTTTTCTTGCAGAATCTTTTTTTATTTTTTTAAAATATATGTCTTCTATACCCATTGTCTGAAATATTGATTTTGAATCAGGTGCTACAGACCTTAGATAATCCAGTTCTTCATTTGAAAGAGCATAAAAAACTTTTATATTCTTTAATATAATATTTTCCCATAACTGAGCTAAAATAAAAAATAGAAAGAAAAATCTTTTCTTTTTTGATTCTTTCAGATGTTTAAATGGAGAGCTTCCTCCATGATGTTGAGCAATAATTCTAATGTTTTTAAAAAAACTAGCAATCCATAATCCATGAAGATTATGATATTCATGCAAATGAATAACTAGGCCATAATCCTCTTTTTTACTTTTTTTTATTTCTTTTCTTAATTCTTTTAACATGGATAAGGAAAAGTCAAGCGCATATATAGGTGAAAATGTTGTTGGAAAAAACCTCAGTAAAATCCTATTCTTGGTTATTTCTTCATATTTTTTATTTAATTTTTCAGGAGCCCAACATTCTACTTCAATTTTTGGATAGTATTTTTTTAATTGTACTGCTGTCTTAAAATACCAGTCATTCAATACAATATCAATTAAACTATCTTTTTCATTTGCAAAATATGAATGAGAAGCATGTGCAATATGAATGACTTTTAATTTATTCATTTGACAGAAGAGAAGATAGGGGTTTATAAAATTAATTGGTCTTTATAAATAGGTTTTCAGTTCTTTTAATCCAGTCTATAAGACTTTTTACACCTTCTCTTGGAAGAACTATAGGTTCCCATTTCAGATATTTTTTTGCTTTAGATATATCTGAGACATAATATCTTAAATCACCAAATCTATCGGGGCCATGTATAATATTTGATTTTTTTCCTGTTATTTCTTCTATTAATCTAATACATTCAATTAAAGAAATCATTGTTTTTTCTCCACCACCTATGTTATAGATTCCTGGAACCTGATTATTATAAAATGCGTCAAATGCTAAAGCTACATCTGTTGCATAAAGTATATCCCTTAATTGTTTTCCTGTACCAAATATAGTCAAGGGTAATCCTAAGTAGTTTCTTATAGCAAAATTAGCTACCCATCCGTGATCTTCTCCACCAAACTGGTTTGGACCATAAATGCCTGTTAATCTAAAACTTGCTGCCTTTAATTTATATGTATCCATATAACATCTAACATAATTTTCAGCTGAGGATTTAGATGCATGCAAGGGAGTCACTACACCTTGTAATAATGCTTCTTGTTCATCTATTGTTACTGGACTTCTTACATACCGAGTCTCTATTTCTTTTAATTCTGAATTTATTTTATCAGGACCATAACAATGAATAGAATTGCAGGAAACAATAGGAATATCGTATTTTCGTGCTGCTTCCAATACATTGAATGTTCCAATAACATTGGTTGTAAAATCTAATTCAGGGTCTTCAGAACTCAAGGTCATTGTAGGTTGTGCTGCAGTATGACTTATAAAATCGCATCCTTTAGCATAATTCAATAGTGTTACTTTATCCCTTATATCTTCAACTACAACTTTTACACCCATAGCTTCTAATAATTTTTGATTATAGTAACGTGATTCTGGTTTCATATAAGAATTTTTAGAAAACTCATATTTAGTAAGATTATCATAAGCTATGACTTCCCAACCTTTTTTCTTATACATCTCGCAAATATGGCTTCCTAAAAAGCCACATCCGCCTGTAATTAAAACTTTCATTTTTTTGTTTATTTTTGTTTAAAAATGGAAGATCAGAAAATTTTTAATTTTCTGAGCTTTTGGCATATATAGGTAATATTTAAATAACTTAAAAAGATTTCTATAAAATTAGAACTGCTTATTGATTTCGGATTTTATTAATCATATTTATAAACCCATTAGTTTTTTATGGGATTATGCCAAAAATGCCTTTATCCCATAAATTGAAGCTGTTTTCAAATTTTATATATGCAGGAAGATTTAGAGAAATCTATAATATGATTTGGGTATATCCTTTATGGTGGAACAGAAAAACTGCAGCTTTTTTATTGAATAATTTTTTTCCTAAACTTGGAATAGACCTATTTCCACCGTTTCTTGAAATAGAACCAACTACAGTTTGCAATTTCAGGTGTGTCTGCTGTGAACATACTTATTGGAAAGAACCTTCTATAAACATGAGTTTTGAAAAATTTAAAAAAATTATTGATGATTTTAAGAGACCAAAATGGCTTGGATTAACTGGAATTGGTTCCTCATATCTGAATAAAGATTATCATAAGATGCTGAAATATGCTAAATCTAAAGGAACAATAATAGAAGTATTTGATCATTTTGCGCATTTTAAGAATGATGATGAAATAAAAGAATTAATAGAAATAGGCCCTGATTTCCAGTTTGTTTCTATGTATGGCTCTAGTAAAATATCTTTTGAAAAAGTATGTGTTGGAAGTGATTTTGAAAAAATCATAAAAAATCTCAAGATATTTGTAAAGTTAAAAAAACAAATGAAAAAAAGATTTCCTATATTGAATTTCCATTATATTGTGACTAGTGAATCAAAGGATGAAATACTTGATTTTTTAGACTTAGTTCATTCTCTTAATACAGAAGTTGGAGAGATACTTGTGACTCCAATGCTCCATGGATATAAAGAAGCTAAAAAATACGAAGTTAGGATTGATCCTGATTATGTTAAAAAAGTAGAAGAAAGAGCAAAAAAATATAAAATAGCGGTAACAGTCAATATGTCAGCAAAACAAGAAGCAGAAGGCCTTATTTGCAAACCTCCAATCAGGAATTGCAAAGAGTATATCATGCCTTTTATTTTTGTCACAGGTGATGTAACACCTTGTTGCGGTCAAAATGAAGCTAATGCAAGAGATTGGCAGAAAAACACTTCTCTTGGAAATGTGTTTGAAAGGCCATTTAAAGATATTTGGTATTCTCAAAAATATGTAAATATGAGAAAAATTATAAGAAAGAATAAAGTTCCAAAAGAATGTCTTTTATGTCCTGCTTATGATATATCTAAATTACATATATAGAAGATAAGAATAAGTAAAAAATATTATTATATTGTATTTATAAACATTTTATTCTTTTGGAAGTTTATCTTTTTCTTTTCTTTTCTTGCTTTTTTCAAATACTTCTTCGAATTCTCCTTTTAAGTATTTAATAAAATCTTCTTTAACGTCTTTTGAAATTATGTTTTGATTTACTAACTTATCAAGCGCTTCTTTTTTTTCTAATATCATGTTTAATTGTTTCATGTCCTGTTCATCAGCATAATTTCTATACATTTCTGTTAAACCCCATATAGTTAAAGGTATTCCTATTAACAAAAGAAGGTTTATAGAGCTAGAATTTACATCAGCTAAAGAAGAAAAATACCATGCTGATCCAGTACATAAGAGGCCAAGAAAAGTGATTAAAAAGTCGTATTTTATATATTTTGGAATGTCAGCCATATTCACCTCTACTTAGTTAATCCTACTATAATTGCTATAATAATTAATATCCCTCCAAAAAAACTATAAGATACACTTCCTAATGATGTCATCAATTTAATTATATTGCTCTCGATTAAATAATTGTTGAATAGAATTAATGCTACACCTATAACTGACAGAAGAATTACCCACAAACTACGCCTTGACCTCTTTCTACCCATAAGTAAGCTATATCTTTTTAATTTTTAAACTTACCTATTTTAACCTTATCATAATGTTGCAATGATACTATCTAATATATGGAAATTCTTGCAAAAAATAATTATTTTTTCCAAACATCTTTAAATGCTTTTATCATTTTATCAGAAAAAATACCCCAGCTTAGATTCTTCTTAATGAATAAAGAGGATTTTTTTGCATCTATAGAATATTTTTTATAATTATCATATATCTCTATTATGGATTTTGGGTAATCTTTAGTTACAATTCCCAAATTATTCTTTTTCAATATTGATGCTGCACCAAGTTCATCTGAAACAATTATTGGATTACCTGAACATAACATTTCAAAAGGTGCAAGCCATCCTCCTTGTTTTCCAACTGGAAAAATACCTATATTCGAAGCTTTGTATAAGTCTCTTAAATCTTCTCTATTCAAGTTACCTGTAAAATAAACATATTTCTCTAATTTTTTTTCTTTTATAAAATCTTCAAGCTTCTTCATATATGATTCATCTGCTACTTTTCCAGCAAAGACCATTAAAATATTAGGAATCTTATCTTTTACTTTTTCTATTGCTTTCAAGGAATCTAATTGATTTTTTGATTCAGTTATCATTCCAGATTGGATTATTGTAAACTTAGATTTTAGATTGAATTTTTTTATAGCATTATTCTTATTTCCTTTTGAGAAAAAATCATGATTAATACCATAATAAACTATCTTTGGATTTTTATTATACCTTTCAATACATCTTTGTTTATTGAGTTCATCAGCAACGCAGATTATGTCAACTGAACTCCTTATTATTTTTTTATCCATAAAATTCCTTAGTTTATTCATGATTTTCAATCTTAAGCCTGCATCAGGCTTACTCCAGAGATTAGGTGGTTCATTCAACATCCAGACACATGGTTTTTTATATGGAAATAAAGTCCATGTCACTGGAAAATTATGGAAATTTATGACATCGTAATCTTTTTTTAATTTTCTTATTATTTTCCTATAGAGATTTATGAATTCTATTATCTCCTTTGTATTTTTAAATCCAGGGGGTTCTAAATTGATATTATGTTTGGGAATGATAATCTCTGTGTTTATCAAAAGGTTCTCTACTTCCTTAGATTTTGATAAAGCTAGAATGTCGTTTTTTATACCTTTTTTAGTTAGTTCATTTGCTAATTCTACTACTAATAGTTCTGCTCCTCCAAAGTATTTCATCTGAGTATGTACAAGCAAGACTCTAGGATTAGATTTTTTTATTGATTCTTTAGCTAGATTATAGTCCTCCTCTGTATTAATATTTACATAGCTCTTAGTGATAGGATAGACATATACTTTTTTTCCATCATCTACAGCTACCTGTATCCAATCAACAAGCTCTTTTTCACCCCTATTAGCGTTTATTGGAGTCCTTTCAATATATTCAAGCATCTCGTTTTTCAATATGCAATGTCCAGTGCCTTTTATCTTGTTTATTGGTACTTTTGGTTTTTCAATCAATCTAAAGACCCTTCCTTTTTCATTAACCATAGCTGAATAAGTCTTTCCTATGCTTAATTTATCTTCTTCAAAAGTAATTCCGCATATAGCAAATAATTCATCTTTTTTGAATCTTTTAACCATGCCTTTTATATCCGGATCAACCAATATCTCATCTGCTAACATTAATAAAAAATCTGAATCTTTAACTGCTTCTTTTGCACACTCTACTGCATTAACAAGGCCTTTTTGTTCTTTTTGTACAACATACTTGACTTTGATTCCTTTGTATTCTGATCCTACTTGAGAAATTATTTCTTCTTTTTTATAACCTACAACTATAATTATTTCACTTACATTAGCTTCTACTGCATGGTCTAGATTATATTCTATTAAAGGTTTTTCAAATAATTTCAAGAGACTTTTACTCTTATCATTTATTAATTTATTTAATCTAGAACCTCTGCCACCTGCTAATATTAAGGCCTTCATAGCTATTTTTTAGGGTTTATTTGCTATTTAAAGTATTTATATCAATGAAAAGTTGTTTTATAAAATATATTTTAAGATATATACCAAACACTTAAAAAACATGATATTTTAAGATTTTAATGTTAAAAGAAAACTTTAAAATAACTCTTGTTTCAACTGCTACTTTTCCTTCTGACCAAGGAATCAGGACAATATCAAGTGTACTTAAAAAAGCAGGTTATGATACAAAGATAATATTCCTAGCATATTCAGAAAATTATAAAAAAATGTATCCAGACTCAGTCTTGGAAAAAGTGAAAGAATTATGCAAAGATTCAAAATTAATTGGAATTAATTCTTTTGCATCAACAGCACCAAGAGCAGAACAAGTGATTAAAAAATTAAAAGAGCTAAATGCACCTATAATTTGGGGAGGTATACATGCTACTATCTCTCCTGAAAAATGCATTGGACATTGCGATATTGTCTGTGTTGGAGAAGCAGAAGATGCATTTTTAGATTTAGTCAAAGCTATTCAAAAGAAAAAAAATTTCACAAAAATAAAAAATCTATGGATAAAAAAATATAAGAAAATAATAAAAAATCCTGTCAGACCCTTACTTGATGATTTAGATTCCCTTCCTCCTGTTGATTATGATATAGAAGACCATTATATACTCCATAATAATGATATAATTGATTTTAGAGAAGAAGATTTAGGGGGACAGATATTCTTTTTGACAGGAAGAGGATGTCCATATGGATGCTCTTACTGCAGTAATGATTTTTTCAATAAGTTATATGAAGGAAAAAGGAAAAAAATATTAAGATGGCATAGCCCGGAATATATTGTTGATTGTGTTATAAACTTAAAAAATAGATTCAAGACTCTAAAATATTTTGATATAAGGGATGATACTTTTTCTATGCGTTCTGCAGGAGAAATAAAAAAGTTTTGTAAACTTTACAAAGAAAAAGTGGGCATGAGATTTAAATGTCTTGGAGACCCCCATACTATTACTGAAGAGAAAATCAAAGCCCTTGTTGAAGCAGGATGCACTGATATTATTATAGGCATACAAGGTGTTGAAAGAGTCAATAAATATATATACCATAGGAATCAAACAGACAAGGATGTATTAAGAGCTTCAAAAATCATCAACAAATATAAAGATAAACTGACTGTTATGTATGATGTCATAACGTCTAATCCTTATGAGACTTCTGATGATATAATAAACATGATAAGGCTATTGCAAAAAATACCTAAACCTTATTATCTTTCTGTTAATAATCTTGTTTTTTTCACATCAACACCTTTATATTGCAAAGCCAAGGAAGATGGCATTATACAAAAAGAAGAGGATTCTGCAGCTGATTTGAATTATTGGGATAGGGCAGCACATATTAAATTAAAAAAGAAAAACATGTATCTTAATCTTATCCTAAATATGATGAGAGGTGTAGCTACAAAAAAAAGATATGGAATAATGCCTAATTATCTTATTAATTATCTTTTAGAAGAAGATAGAGTAAAAAGAAATCTGGAAAATACATTTCCTACATATATAGCATTGTTCTTTGTTGGATGGAGTGATACTATAAGGGAGAGAATAGCAAAACCTCTTTATAGAAGCATGCCAGTTTCATTTAAAGCTTGGTATGATAAAGTAAGGTATAGGGTATAGAATTATGTTCTTTTATCAAAAAAACAATGGGCCACCACACCCTAAAGGTTTTTTGCCACAGCTAAAAAATCGCCTGCTGGCGAGTGTGGTTTGATAGGCCCTTGTTTTTAGGATGCTCAAGAATTGAAAACTGTAACATTTGCTACGACCACATGATAAATCATGAGGTTTTCAATTCTCGACATAATAAATAGTCGGATCTTTAATACCTGCCCAGTAAAAACCCTCTTTCCTTAACATACAAGAAAGACAATAACCGCAAGGTTTATTTTTTATAGGAGCGTAACATGAAAATGTTTCTTTAAAATCAACACCTAATTTTTTTCCAAGCAAGATTATATCTTCTTTATCCTTGTTTATTAAAGGAGCATAGATTTTTCCATTGATTATTGAAGCTATGGATTTTAATTTATTCATCTGTTTAATGAATTTTTTTGTTGAATCAGGATAGCTTTCTTTTCCTTCGCATTTGAATCCTACAAAAATATTATAATCTTGTTTATTCTTGATATTATAAGATTCTGCAAGAGCTATTGCATAAGCCAAAAATATAACATTTCTTTGAGGAACATAATATTTATCAGACTCTTCTTTTGTATCTTTCAAATCCTTTCTTGATAATCTGTTCACTTTTTTTATTGAATTTATCAAAGATGTAGAAATTTTCCCTAATTCTCGCAAGTTTATTTCAATGAAATCTGCATTCAAATATTCAGAACATTTTCTTGATGCTTTTCTTTCAGACAAAACATTTCTCTGATTATAATTAAAAAATAGGATTAGTATATTATTATAATTGAGCCTATGCTTTACATAATAAGCAGTAGTTACACTATCTATACCTCCAGAACATAAAATAATTGCATTTTTTATCATTAAAATTACAATATAATAAACTTTATAAGTATGCTTTTTATTTTTTATAAATGAAAAAACAAGCTAAAGAGCTAAAAAAAGGTGATAAAATCATAATAGCTGAACAAAAAGCTGTTATAAATGAAATAGAGATATCTGATATTGGAAAACAAGGGAAAAGAAAAGTGAGAATTGGAGCTATTACTGAAAAAAACGAGAAAGTAATAATCATAAGGCCAGAAGACCATCCTTTTGAAGTAATGTGATTAATTGCATAAAAATGTTTTTATACCCTAAATTTAATATATTCCTACATGATTGACATTATAATAACTTCTTTTAATGAACCAAAAGCAACACTTAGAGCTGTAGAGATATTTTTAAACCAGGATATAAAAGAGAAATTTAGGATAATAGTATGCGATCCTTTTCCTGAAGTAAAAGAATTATTTAAAAAAAATATAAAAGATAAAAGAGTTGGATTTTTCCTAGATCCTGGAGAAGGAAAAAGCTATGCTTTAAATCTTCTAATCGAAAAATTAAACACAAACAGTCAAGAGGATATATTTATATTTACAGATGGAGATGTCCATGTCTCTAATAATGCTTTAAAAGAAATAACTGAAGCTTTTAAAGATCCTAAAGTCGGATGTGCCACTGCAAAACCTGTTACAATAAATCCAAGAAACAATATGATGGGTTATTGGTCTCATCTGCTTTTTTCAGGAATTCATAAAGTTAGAAAAAATCTTTCTAATAAAGAAAGATTCTTTGAATGTTCTGGATATTTATTTGCTATAAGAAAAGGGGTCATATTTGAATTTCCATTAGATGGTTCTGAAGATGGAATTATTCCTTATATTTTTTGGAAAAATGGATATAAAATAAAATATCTTCCTAGTTTAGAGGTTTATGTAAAAAATCCTGAGAACCTAAAAGATTGGAAAACCCAAAAAATAAGAAATATTAAAGGACATGAAAACTATTCCAAACTTTATCCAGATATGCCTAGGACAAAAAGCTTTTTGAATGAAATCAGATACGGACTATTTCATGCACTTTTTTATCCTAGAACTCCTAAAGAAGCATGGTGGACAATAAAGTTATTTTATCATAGATATTCCATCTATAGTCAAGCATTCAAAGACTTGAAGAAAAAAGAAGTCTATACAGATGGTTGGAGAGAAAATGAAACTCCTACAACAAGGACCTTGGATTAAGTATTTATAATTGATTTTCTTCTGTAAAAGATGAAAAAAAGATGGTTTAAAAAAATTTATCAGGTTCATGAAAAAACTCTTATATATAAAGATGCAAAAAATAAAAAATTAATAATTTGTTTTTCAGGGGTGCCTGCTTCAGGAAAGACTACTCTTGCTAAAATCCTTGAAAAAAGATACATGGGAATAAGATTAAATAAGGATGATATTGGAAATATCATCCTAAAATTAAACTTAGTTAATGAAACAGATATCAAAGAGGGATTCTCTAGTGAATATATAATTCATCTTTTAAAAAATTATCCATTAAAAAATAAATTAATAATTCTTGACAAGAGTATAGACAGGGATTATAAGACTCTATTTAATATTTTAAAAAAATATTCTTATCCTATTTTTCTTATCAGACTAAAAATATCAAGAGAAAAAATGATAAAAAGGATTAATAAAAGAAATAATGATAATCTAGAAGCCTGGATAAAAAAAGTTGATAAATGGTTCTTTGATTTTATAGAAGCAAATAAGCACATAAAACCTGATTTTGTGTATAATAATAAAGATGATTTAAATGAATTGTTTTTTAAATTAGACAGAATCATTAAAAACTAAATGCCCCATTTTTCTTTTATTTCAGAAAAACTGCCTGTATCTTTAAGATAATTTACTCCATTGTCTGCTAAATCATAAAAAAGTGCATTATCTATTTTTCTTTTCTCAATCAGACCTTCTTTTTCCATGTCTTTTAATAAATTTTTTAAATTAGGAAACGCAAAGTCATTTATTAATAAAAAATCCTTGATATCTTTTATATTTCTTTCTTCTCCAATTGATAAAAAATAAAGTATTCCTTCAACAATATCTTCTTCGTCCATAGTTGAATTAAATTTTTCTTTTTAACTTGAATCTTTTCAATTTCTGCTCTAATTTTTCTAAGGAATCTACAAATTCCATAGAACTTATCAATATTGAACTTAAATAATCAAATGCTTCTTCTATTGATTCATCAGTCTTGATACCTATTGCAGGTATATTTTTTGCATAAGCATATCCTAATTCCCAAGAAGTACCTGCCCCTATATGAAGACCGTTTAAATCTGCTATTATTAAATCAATATCTCTAAAACCTTTTATTATATCTTCATTAAAGATTCTTTTTGCATCTTTAATATCTTTTGCTATGCCTACATCCCTATGAGGTAAAAAGGTCTTAAAACCTAGTTTTTCGCATAAATTTGCAATTTTTTCTAGAAATTCTTTTTCAGAATCATCTGATAGTTTTCCAGCAATATATACTTTCATCTTAGTTTCACAAATCTTAAATACCTACCAAGGTTTTAAATTTAACTATGGAGATACTTATAATAAAACTAGGAGCTAAAGGTGATGTTTTAAGAACACTTCCAGTATTAATTGCATTAAAAAAAAAATATCCAGATTCAAATATAACTTGGATTACGAAAAGAGAATCAGAAGAAATAGTAAAAAATAGCCCTTTTGTAAAAAGGGTTATTATATCTCCATTTGTTCCAACAGAAGAATATGATCTGCTTTATAATTTTGATATAGAAGAAGAAGCAACAAAAATTGCAATGCATACTAAAGCAAATAAAAAATATGGGTTTTATTCAGATAATGGTTATCTATCTTCATATAATCTTTCTTCTGAATATTACCTTAATACTATTTTTGATGATGAATTAAAGAAAAACAATAAAAAGACCTATCAAGAAATGATATTTGAATCTGCTGAAATTGATTATAAAAAACAGCATCATCCAATATTTCTTTCAGAAAGTGATAAAGAACTAGGAAGAAACTTTCTTAAAAAAAATAATATTATAAACAAAGTTATAGGCATACATATGGGAGCTTCTTCTAGATGGCCTTCTAAAGTCTGGCATGAAGAAAAAGTGAAGGAATTCATAAAAAAATCTAAAGAGAATAATTATGAAATCGTACTTTTTGGAGGGCCGAATGAAATAGAAAAACATGATGGGCTAATAAAAAATCTAGAAAAAGAAAATATTTATGTTTATAGGAATAATCCTAATAATACTGATACAGAATTCGCATCACTTGTCAATATATGCGATTATATGGTTTGTTCAGATAGTTTTTCTTTACATGTCTCTATTGCATTAAAAAAATCCACAATCGGATTATTTTTTTGCACTCCTCCTAATGAAGTAGAAGATTATGGGATATTGAAAAAAATAAACTCTCCTTTACTTTATGAATTTTTTCCTGAAAAATGCGATCAATATTCAGAAGAATTAACAAAAACAATTTCTCCTGAAAAGGTTTTTTTATCAATTAAAGAATTTGAAAATGAAATCAGGGTTGTTAATGCAATTATAAAATATAATCAAAATATCCTTATAATAAAAAGAAAAGAAGGCATTCATAAAGGAAAATGGGCTTTTCCAGGCGGAATAACTGAAAGATATGAAACAACAGGAGAAGCTTTAGAAAGAGAACTAAAAGAAGAAGTAAACTTGAATTTAAAAAAAATAATAAAAAAGATATCAGAATTTGAATATCCAAGAGAGAATAATAAAATAACAAAAGGGGAGTGTTATTTAGTTGAAACAGAAGATATTTTAGTTAAAAAGAATGAGGAAATTGAAGATTTTAAATGGATTGGAATAAATGATATTGAAAAATTTAATCTAATAGAGGGTTTAGATGAGGAAATTTCAGATTGTTTTAAATAAATAGAATGATCATGTTTTAAAAAGATAATCTGAAAATTTCCTGATTGACTTTATAGTTTCTAATTTAGATCCAAAAATTATAGAATAAATTTTCCACTGAGACCATCCATATGAAACAAAATAGACAAAATCATATAGTTTATTCTTAGGAAATTTTATTAATTGTTTTATTATTGGATGAAAAATTGGAAATTTTACAGCTATTATGCTAAGTTTATACAGGTTTTCTAACCTTCTTTTATCAAAATCACTATAATTTAAAACAGTGGTACTGAGATAACTGCTACCTAATTTATCAAAATCTCCATCAAAATAATTGTTTTCTATTGAATAGGTTGAAAGCACAGTTCCAGGATAGGGTTGAAAAATTGAAAAACCTGGTAAGTCTGGTTTACATAAAGAATTTAGGCTTATTGTTTTAAAAGAATAATCTAAATCCTCTCCTGGAAGGCCTAGCATATTTTGAGAAGTTAGTTTTATACCTTTTTCTTTTATTATTTTACATGCATTAATTATCTGTTCATTAGACATATTTCTCTCAAGAATCTCTTTTCTTATTTTTTCATCTCCGGTTTCAATACCCATATAGACTAAGATGCAGTTAGCTGACTTTAATTTTTCAGCTACTTCATCTGTCATTAAGTCAGCCCTTATATTGCATATAAAGGGCAGATTTATCTCTTTTTTATATTTATCACAAAAATCAAATAACCAAGTTTTGTTCATATTGAATGTATCATCTACGAACTTCACAACACCTAATGGAAAATTTTCTTTAACATATTTTATTTCTTCTATAACATTATTTACACTCCTTTGCCTGACTAATTTACCTTTAACAGTTGAATATAATTGATTATACTGCCTATTGAAGCAATAAGTGCATTTAAATGGACATCCTCTACTAGTAATAAATCTTTTTATCTTCAAGTCTTTTAATAAATTATCTTTTTTATAAATCATCTCTCTATCTGGAAAAGGAAGAGAATCTAAGTCATGTATTGGTTTTCTTAAACAATTTTTATAAATACGACTTCCTTTTTTGACCCAAAAATTTTTAGTTTTTTCATAATTTTTATCTTTTTTGTATCTTTTTATAAAATCTAAAAATGCCTCTTCCCCTTCTCCTCGGCATATAGCGTCTACTCCTTCTTCATTTATCATTTCTGGATAAAAAGTAGGATGAGGACCTCCAAATATAGAATAAACTTTAAGTTCTTTTTTTATTTTTTTGTTTAACTCTATATACTCTTTATGGTTTCCAGTTGTTATACTATAAGCCACTATATCTGGCTTTAATTCCTTTAATTTTTCAAAAACATTATCAGTCTTAAAACATACTAAATCCGTATCATGCCCTGATTTTTTTAATACTGATGATAAAATCATGATACCAAGAGGATCTGAGATAGTAATCATCTTTATTATAAACACTATTTTCATAAATAAAAAATAAAAAGATTGTTTAAAAATATATAGGTAAAATCATTCAATAAAAACATATAAAAACCATTCATTGATTATAAATTAATGGAAGAGTCGAAAGGGGAAATTGAAAAAAGAAAATTAAAGTTAAAGGAAAAATTATTCTCTTGGATGCAAGATAATTATGACAGAGTTTTTTTATTAGTACTGATAGCTGCTTTTTTTATAAGGCTGTGGATATTTTATGGAACTATAGACCAACCGTTATGGTATGATGGGGCAAGTTATATGGGTGCTGCAAGAAAATGGGGACTTGGGCTTCAAATATCTGATATTTGGTATTATAGAAGAGGTTTTTTATTTCCATTATTAGGGGCTTTAATTTTTAAATTAGGCCTTGGAGAAACTGGAATGAGATTTTTAATATTATTATTATCAACTGGAATAGTAGGCATATCTTACTTTATAATAAAAGATATGTTTGATAAAGAGAAAGCATTAATGGTTACAATCGGGCTTACTTTTTCTTGGGTAATATTATTCTTTACAGGCAGGATTTTAACAGATATTCCAGCTGCATTTCTTGTACTTACTTCTTTATTCTTTTTTTATAAGGGTTATGTATTAGACAAAGGGAAAAAGTACCTTTATTTATTTGCAATTTTCTTTGCTATTGCGTGTTTAACAAGGATGCAAACCCTGATGTTTGCACCTGCCTTTTTTATATATGTAATATTAAAAGAAAAAACAAAAATAATCAAAAATAAAAATTTGTGGATAACCGCACTTATATTTTTCATACTCCTTATACCTAATTTCGTTGTATATTACCAGCATTATGGTAATCCATTTACAGACATTCTCTCGCATTATTTTGGTGTTTCAGGAGTATCTAAGACTAGTGATGTAGCTGACAGGACAACAGCAACATTATTTAATTATATAAAAGAGCTCCCATATATTTTAGATGGAAATAGCACTCCTAAAGCTACAAAGCCCTTATTCATGATTTTTTTAATAGGATTTGTGTTGTTTTTCTATGATCTATTATTAGGCATAGATAAACTATCTAAAAACGAATCTTTACAAAAAAAGTTTTTTATTTTAAGCTGGATATTAATACCATTTCTAATTTTAGGCTATATCACTGAATATCCAGAGCATAGATATATAACTGCTTGTCTTCCTTTCTTATTCTTGATAATCAGTTATCCTATAATAGAAATTAGGAAATATATGCAAAAATTAGGGGCAAATAAAGGAATAGCATTATTCCTTATTTTTTCTATTTTTATTGGACTTATGATATTTAATTATAATTGGTCTACTTCTTTGATAAATAACAAAAGGAATTCCTATATTGAAATAAAAGAAACTGGATTATGGCTAAAATCTAACTCGAATCCTAAAGATGTCATATTTTCAGCATCAATGCCACAAATACAATATTATTCTGACAGAACAACCAACTATTATCTTTTTAATAAAACTGAATTTGAAAAAAATCTTACTGATATTAAACCAAGATATATAATGCTGTCTATATTTGAAGCTCATCCTGATTGGCTTTTTACAAAAGGAAATCTTCCAGATGGCTCTGGATATATGAACTCACCTTTTTTCAACATGACTATAGTATACAATACACAAGGTCAGATATTGAATTTAGACATAAAGGAAGAAGTAATAGTAAACAACATAACATACAGATTTGTTTATCCAAAAGATAGGATGAATGGAGTATTTGTATACGAAGCTGAATATCCTTATCAGAAACCTTTGAATTTTGCAATATAACTTACAGTTAAAAAATTTATTTTTTTATCTTCTCTTAATTCAGACCTTAAAATTGATAATATCCCTTTTATAGGCGTTATGTGGTCTTTTACTCTTTCGGATTTTCCAAGAAGTTTTCTAGCTTTTCTAGATAAATAATTTTCAGTAGGAATCGAGGTAATAAGTTCAAAATTCGGATTCATTTTCTTAAAATTTTTTAATATACTTATAATATCCTCTTTTGGTATATGTTCGAAAACATCTAAAGCAAATATCTTTGTTGGATTAATTTTAGTATAATCAGTTATATCGCTGTGTTCTGGTGTAATATCAAAACCTATAACATTATAACCCTGCTCTTTTAATTTATTTTTTAACCATCCTGCTCCACAACCAAAATCCAGTATAAAATCTTGTTTATTTAAATCAGCTAATTTAATTGCAAAATTAACTTTTGCTTTAGAATATCCCCTTATAATTGGATTTTTATTCAAATATGTAGCTTTAAGTTCATCTACCATATTAATCTTCTCTTATATATTTTCCAAATCTTTTATTTTGCATCTTAATATTACCTAAGTCCCCATCTACCTCTATTAGACTAGGAAGTATCTGATAACAATACATACACATCAAGCAATCCTTATCTCCAATTGTTTTTAATTTTATAGGACAATACGCTTTCAAACAATTATCTATTTTTTGTATTTCTTCTTTTGATAAATTTTCTTTAACTTTCATATTTTTTATATTCATATCTTCTAAGATATATTTATCTTGTTTTACTCTTAATTTGAAAAGTAGCCAAGGTAAAAATCCTTTATTAAAGAATTTTTCAAAGGTATTTGAAAACCTGATACCAATAAAGAAATTATTCAATAATATCCTATCTAATAAAGTTTTGTTTCCTTTTTTGAATTTTGCAATTCTTTCTACCTTGCTTAAAACCTCTATATCTTTAGAAGTCAAATAACCTTTTTCAATAGCTATATTTAGATAGGGTAATTTTTTATAATCAAGTCCCATTAGTTTAGAACATAAAAAATCAGTTATAAATGGGTCATGACCCGAGATTATAACTCCTACTTTCTTTGGAATCCCATCGCCAGGGCCTCTTCCTTCCATACCTATAAGACCGTCAACAATGATAAGGTCGGTTTTTATTATATTTGCTATAGAAACTATGTTTAATGGAAGATTGTCATGAATTTTTCTTTTTTCTGTTCCTTTAAAACATCCTATGTAATTTTTACATGCTATTGTAATTTTTGCTTCAACATGGGTTTTTAGCTTAGGTAAATTTATAATAAAATCCGATTCTAAACATATTTTAGCTATTTCTACTTTTCCAGTTGATAAATCAACTAGTTTTCCAGGTTCAAAATTAAGATTTATTAGTTTTACATTAAACATTTTAGCTATACTTGTTATACATAATCTTGAAAATACATCTATTCCTATATGATTTATACCGCAATTCGGACCGTCTGCGATAGTTATATTCTTATATCCTCTTTTTTTCAAAGACTTTAATACTCCTACGAGTATTCTTAAATCTGTTGAGTTTCCTGTCATTGAATTTAGATCGTTATTAAAATTAGGTTTTAATAGTATTTTAGAATTCTTTTTTTTAGGAAAAATCTTAGAATTATCCTTAAATATAGTCTCTACATCCTTTTCTATCTCTGTTACATCTTTAGACCTATATAAAGAAATAGCATCTTTCTCAAAAATAAATTTATTTTCTATCATTTTAAAAAATTTATGACTTCTTTCATTTTTATTTTTTTAGGTATTTTAACATTAGATATAAGAAAACCATTTAACTCTTTATTATCTGGATAAATATGCATTGAAACAAATCCTTTATTTTTTTCTTGATAAAAATTTGGAAAAAAATAATTTCCTTTTTCTAAATAGATTATTAAATCTCCGTATTTTTTTTCAAAAGGGATTTTATATTCTTTTGCTTTTTTTGTATCTAAAATTTTTATCTCTTTATGATTTTTAATTATAGATATGATTTCATTTCTCACATCCTCATTCTTAAACCAAATACTAACTGTTGTACCTCCAATAAAATAAAGGTAATCCTTTCTTTTTGGCAATGAACTTCTTATATCAATATATTTTTTTATATCTGAAAAACCATGGTCAGACCATAAAAATATTTCTCCATCAGGATTATTCTCTAAAAACTTGATTACTGACTTTTTTATTAATTCATCAGTCTCATATAATGCTGTTTTTATTTTATTGCTTCTTTTTCCAAATTTATGTAAAGTTTTATCAATTTTCATTATTTGAACATAATATATTTCTTTATTTTTTATTGATAATAATCTTGATAAACGTTCAGAATCCTTTTCATTTCTTAAAATGATTTTTTCCTTGCCATCTACTACAAAAAAAGGCCATTTATAAAACACATATCTCTTATTCTTAAAAAAATCAAGTTTCCATAACCCTTCTTTAGCTGAAGTATCAAAAAATCTTAGTTTGTCATCGGGTATATTATGGAGTCCAGACATCCAAGTGCGTTTATTCTTTAGTTGCAAATAAGCTCCTATATAATCTCTGAGTCTTCCTATTCCAAATATCTTCATAAGCAATGAATTAAAAATAGAATTATCACTTTTTTCAAATTCTAACCAGATTTTTGATTCTATTGGATCTTTTCCTGAAAAAAAACTATATTCAAGACCAGTTGATGCAAATAAAGTTACAAGATCAGAAATATAGTTCTTTTTTGAATAACTATATAAAAAGGGAGTATTTTCTTCTGAAACAAGGTCTTTGCCTAGCCCATCTATACATATTATTAGTTTCGGTTTCATTAAATTTTTTGAAGGAAAAATGCTATATAAGCATTTGCATATTCTAATGACAAATCTTCCCAGTTTTCTGATTTTACAGGATACACTTTTTTTAATAGAATCCTAGATTTTTCAATATTTTCGCTTTCATTGTTTTCTATACCTGTAATAAGATATATTAAAGAAGCAAATATAATGAGGTCTGGAGAACTATTAAAAAATAATCTTTTATAAGTTATACCTAGGGATTTTAATCTTTTATAATACTTATATTTCATTATTAATGTTAAGATTGGAAGAAATATAACTGAAATATTACTAAAATTTATACCTGACTTTTTTTTAATTATTTCTTTTAGATAAGGCATATAAAAATCCTTCCTCATTTCCAAGATATTTTTAGATAAATCAGTTATATTGTTAATTTCTTTTTTTAAAAAATTATTAAAAAAATATTTTGAAACTTCTAATATAGAATCTCTTGCTATAAACCACTCTTTTACAACATCCTTATTTGGAAGTTTTTTTGGATCAATTTTCCATTTAATAAATTCTTCTATTTTTTTATCAAGAGATGGTATAACCTTAAAAAGTTCTGGAAAATCAGTTTTATAATTTTTTTTAAATATCAACATTGAATTTTTATATCCTATTTCATATTTTCCTGAAACTAATAATAAAGAAGTACAAATTGCAGCATAAGCTTGTTGAATTATGTAGGTTAAAAATTCCTTATCATGTTTGTCTTCTTTTGAAAAATATTCTATCATCTGGCTCATCCTATCCAATAATAGCTTTGCACCTTCTGACAAAGGCATTTCTTCTAATTTATATTCGGGAATTAAATCTCGAACGTCTTCACCAAACAATATATAAGAATATTTTTTTAATTCAATTGTCCTTATTCTTGGAAGAAGTTTTTTTAAATCATTTGGAGTATCGACCTTTAAATCTATATAAAAATTTTCTTGTAATTTTTGTTCTTCTTTTTTAAATGGATAAAAATTTATTATGCCTTTATATCCTAATTTTTTAGATATTTCTATGGATAATCTGTCTGAATCTTCCTTAGATAGCTTAGTTTTAGATATCACTTGTATATCATAATCATTATAAGGATAATATTTTTTATTAATTAATTTTACTGGACCTTCTCCCCTTGAAAAACCTCCGGTTAGTATTATTGAAATAGTATCAGGAATAGATTTTTTTATTTCTTCGCAAATTAATTCCATATCTTTTTCGATTTTCTCATTTGCTTTTTTTGAAATAGTGTACTTCATTTTACCTTTTAAATAAGAAATCATTTAAATGACCGAGGACAGCTTTTATTCCTCTTAAATTAAACTTGAAATCTTGCCAGTTTTTTATGCCTTTTATCCTAGTAAAAATATATTTTGGTGTTAAAAATATAGTATAAATTTTTCCACAGACTTTTGCTACATCTTTAGCATCTGAATCTTTTGTCATTAATACTGGTTCAGTCATATCATATCTTTCGTAGTCTAGTGGATTGAATAAAAACCAATTGTTTTCTTTTGCTTCTTTCCATAATGGAGTTCCTGGATAAGGTATCAAAACAGTTGCTTGTAATAAATCAGCTTTTCCAGATTGCATAAGAATTTTAGCTAATTCAAAGGTTTTAAGTGCATCTTCTTTTGTTTCCCAAGGATAGCCAACAATCATTGTCAAATGCACTGTTAAGCCTGCAAGTTTCGCCATTTCACATCCTTTTATTATATCTTCGACTTTTATTCCTTTATTTAGCTTATCTAAAGTGGATTGGTTAGCAGACTCAAGTCCAAATTTTAATAATCTAAAGCCTGCTTTTTTCATAAGATAATAATCCTCTTGATCTAAACATCCAAATCTCATATTACAAGAATAATATATTTTTTTATTATAACCTCTTTCTATTAAACCATTACAGATGTCTTTTAACCATTTTCCTGTTGTCAAGGTTCCAGAGTCATCAAATATTTCCTTCACATTATACTTTTCAATTAATAATCCTATTTCATCTAAAACATTTTTTACGCTCCTGTTTCTGAATTTAGGATAGAGAACGGGCCAGGCACAAAAAAGGCATTTTCCCCACCAACAATCTCTTCCAGACATAATATAGAAAAAAGGCTTTCCTATCAGGTTATATTCTTTTTCATAATTTTTCCATTTTGTAAGTTCCCGATCTATAAATGGCAATGCATCTAGAATGTGCTTCAGTTGGAATTTTCCATTATTAATAATAGTTTTTCCTTTTTTATAATAAATCCCTGCAGGAATCTTCTTATTTTTTATAAGAGCTTCTATTAATTCATCCAATAATATATCAAAATCTCCTCCGCATAAAACAAAATCTACTTTAGAGTTTTCTATAGATTCTTGTGGAAAAGAGGTCACATGATCTCCCATAATAATAATTCTTAATTTAGGAAACTTTTCTTTTAATTCATCAATAAGTTTCCAATGTTGCTTTATTACAGGTGTTTTTGTCTCAAAAGCAAATATTTGAGGTTTTTCTTTTTCTATAAATAATAAAAAATCTTCAAAAGAAGTCTTTTCTGCAATTGAATCATGCCAAACAACTTCATGGCCTTTAGCTTTTAATAGAGTAGCTGCACTAGCTAAGACTATTGGAAAAATATAACTAGGATTGCTAAACCACTGGAATTGCCTATTTTGCGACAACAAAGGAATTCCTTTTTCAGATTCTGTTGGAGGATAGCCTATTAAGAGTTTCATTTTATCAAAAAACCTTTTTAAAATGCCCATAAATCATTCCAGCACCATAGCTTAAATGAATCATAGGATAGATAAAAGGTAAAACAAAAAAAGCTTTAAAATCTTTGTTTTTTGTTGAATCATATAAAGCGAATAAAATCGCTAGAATAATATACAAAATCAAAGGTCCAAATAACACGTGGCTAAATAGGGTTATTTTTTCATTTGCACCGATAATAGCACCTGTTATTGAAACTTTTAATAAAACATAAAAAATCAAGGTTAAAATATAAATAAAAAACAAACTTGGAATAATAAAGAATGGCATTTTTAAAGTTTCAAAAAAGCTTTCTTTTTTTGGCCTTACTTTCCCATAATTAAATATCTGCTTAGAAAGCCCCTTTGGGCCTGCTCTTCTTTTATGATAAATTATTAAATTAGGATTATAAGCAACTTTAAATCCCTGTTTTTTTGCATCATAAATAAACCTAGGGTCTTCACCTGGAAATAATTTAGGATCAAAATTTATATTTTCCATGACTTTTCTTCTGCAAAATAAAATAGCAGAAGTAACACAGGTTTCATCAGTATCACAGATTATTTTTCCTTCGCAATACCTATTAGCCATTTTCCAAGCACCGAATTTAGAGGATAATGCATATCCAGAAATTTTTCCAAAACCTCTTTGTTCTTGAGGTGTTAATTGAACTCCTCCAACAATAGCTATATCTGGGTTTTGTTTTAAGAAATCATCTGCATTTTTTAATAAATCAGGGCTAATAAAAGCATCATCATCAATAAAACCTATAATTTCCCCTTTAGCTTTTTTAAAACCCCTGTTCCTGTTATCACTTGGATTTAATCCTTTTTCTATTATTATCTCAAAATCCTTTTTTGGGTAATCAATATTTTTTAAGCTTTCTACAACTTCTGCTTTCCTATCAGGCGCTACTGCAATTACAATTGAAAACTTCATCTTCATAGATAAAATAAAGGGATTATAAACTTTCTTGTGATATAATTTAATGGAATTTTATATTTTCAGGAAGCTTTCTATATAATCTGACTACAAATCTGAAAGGTGAGTGAATAATCCTAAGCCTAATGACTGACAAAAACATTGTAATAGGAGTTCTTCTTAAGTTTACAGTAGAATTTGTTTTATCTTCCCACGTAGTTGGTATAGATTTAATTCTTGCACCAGCTCTTCTTGAATAAAACAATAAATCAACATCAAAGCTCCATTTTAAGCTTGAACCTAGTTTTGGTATTATATTTATTAATAACTCCCTTTTAAATAGTTTAGCACCGCATTGAGTGTCCCTATGTGAAAACAAAAATAAGCTTCTAACAATAACATTAAATCCCCTAGAAAGTATTCTTCTTAAGATAGTTTGTTTAGTCTTTATATTGCTTCTTTTGTCCCATCTATTTGGAATAACTCCGTCAAAATTTTTTATATGCAAGATTAAATCATTAAACGCTTCCGGTGGAGTTGCCATGTCTGCATCAACAAATCCTATAAGTTCAAACCTTTTTTCAACAGCGTATTTAAAACCTTCTATAATAGCAAAACCTTTTCCACCTTGTAAAAAATTAAGATAGTTTATTTCTTTATATTTCTTAGAATAAGATTTTACAATCTCTTCTGTCCTGTCTTGGGTATTATTAATGACAACAAGAATTTCAAAATCAAGAAATTTATTTTTTTTCTTTTCAGAAAAAAAGCTTGCATATCCTTCTAATGTTTTGCCAATCCTTTGTTCTTCATTATAAGCTGGTATGACTATGCAAACTCTAACCATGGAATTTATTCATTTTTAAAGGTTAAAAAGCTTCCGATTACAGCAGGCAGTACTCCGCTTATAACTATTGAAACTAAAGACATTGAAAAAACCTTTGCAGCAGGAACTCCAAATAAAGAGAATAAGCTTATTAAAACCACCTCTCTAGTTCCAATCCCATTAATGCTTATTGGGAGCATTGAAATTAAAGCACTAATTGGGAAAATAGCTAAATAGTAAATAAATGAAAGCTCTATTCCAAGTGCTACTCCTATGATATATGTAACAAGATATAGAATAACCCAGGTAAAAATATTTAATGCAAAAAAGAATAAAAAATATCTCTTTTTTGGCATATTTTCATAAAAAGAATCAAAAGTTATTCTTGTTTTTTCTTTGAGTTTATTTGGAATTAATTTTTTATAAAAAACTTTTAAAATTATTCTTGCCCTTTCTTTATTTAAAAAAATAAAAGTTAAAGATATTAAACCAATAAAAATTACAATAAAAAGATTTATAGGCAGAAAAGAAAATTTATTTTTAAAAATAAATGAGAATAATATAACAAGAGTTACTAATGAAAGGAGGTCTAAAGCTTTATCTAAAACAAAATTACATAATCCTTTTCCAATGTTTGGAGTATATTTTTTTAAATATTCAGCTCTTAAAACTGTTCCTAATCTTGAGGGAGTTATAAAACCATAAAAATTAGTTATAAAATTTATTTTAAACGCATCTTTGAAACTTAAGTCTATACCTTGTTTAATTGCAATCACAAACCATTTTAAAGTTTGAAGAAGCAATAGAACAAATACTACAAAAAATGAAAGAATAATCAGGGAAACATCTGCATTTTTTATCTCATTTACAACTTGATAAATGTCTATTTTTATTAATATGTATATAAATAAAATTATTCCAATTAATGAAAGATATTTTTTCCAGTTCATGCAAAAAGAGCCTCTTTAAATATCAATAATGCTAACAAACAAATAATTATTTGGAATATAAAAATAAGATAAACAGCATCTTTTTCATATACTTTTTTCTTTATTTTTTTCAATAAAAATATTGATAGATGAGATATTCCGTATATTTTATTATAAGGCATATCTATACTGCCATCTTTTCTTGGCAATCCAAAAGACTGTTTTTTTAGGTTTCCTCTTAATTTTAAAAATGTCTCTATTATATAAAGGAAAAATATGAACACTGCTATTTTTTCAAAATTCCCCAGAATAGCCATGCATGCAATTAAAGCTCCTACTGAATAAGTCATGATATCTCCGGGAAATACTTTTGCAGGATATTTATTGAAAACATAAAAAGCTATTAATGATGCTACCATGCATAATCCTACAATAGATAACCAAGGATTTCCAGTAACATAAGCTACAAAAGATAAAAAACTTAATATAATAATTCCCTGTCCTGCTTCAAGACCATTAAATCCTGCTAAAAAATTATAAGTTGTTGTTGCACCTGCAATACCTATTGGTACTAATATAAGGGGATAGATTAATCCTAAAGATAATTCTCCTAAAAAGGGTAAATTAATAGTATGGTTTCCAGCATTTATTACTACTAAGGGTATAGAAGCTGCGAAAACTAAGAAAATCCTAAACCTGACTGATAATCCGCCATGTCTCCAGCCTAAAAGATCATCTACTAACCCAACTATAGCTAAAATAAGCACTATAGAAAGCATAGCAAATATCTTGGTTGTTATTCCATCACTATCTTGAAAAATAAATGTCCTTATAGCAATATAAATCAGTACTGCTATTACAAAGGACATAACAACAATTATACCTCCTGATGAAGCTACATTTTTTGGATGATTGTACTTGTTCATATCTTCCCATAGTAATCCTGTCTTATTGCATTTTTTTATCCATTTTGGCAATAAAATCATTGATAAAGCAAAGCTTATCAAAATTGACAAAAATAATAATTCTTCCATCTGATTTATAGAAAATCAGAGTTTTTAAAATTAACAGTATATAAAAATCAAGAAAACCATAAGTTTACCACACACTAAAGTGTGTGGTTTGTTTAGTGGTTTTCTGGATGCTCCAAAATCGATAATCCTGTCTTATCTCCACATCATAAATGATGTGGTTATCGATTTTGCACATATAAATCAAAAAGCCTAAAAATCATATTTGATGTAAAAACTTATTCTTTATAGAGGATATTATCATCAAATCATTATTATCCAGACTTCTTGATATAAATATCAAGAGTAGATAAATTAACATGAAAAATGAAGCAAGCATAATTAAAGAAAAAAGGTTTATTTCTATAAATCGTCTTAAATAAAATATGAACAATGCTGGAAATATTGAACAAAGGGCTATTCCTATCATTTTTTTTCTTAATGGTATTATTGAAGTATATTTTTTAACTTGAAAGAACAATAAGAAAAATAAAATTATTTGAGAAAATAATGTGGTAAAAGCAGCTCCTGACATGCCGTATATGGGTACGATTATTATATTTAATGTCAAGTTAATAACGGCTGTAATAACTGTATTAAATAAAATAGTTTTAGATTTTCCTGCCATGGACAAGAGATTATAAAATATTACAGATAGTGAATAAATGAAAAAGCTTATCGAGAGTATTCTTAATGGAATTTCAGCTGAGATATATTCAGATCCGAAAAGTAGATTAATAAAAGCTCCTGGAAACAAGAACATTAATGCAAAAACAGGAAGATTGATAATAAACACCCATTTTTCAACTTGTTTACTTAATTCTTTGACTAAAGAAAGGTTCTTCTTTGCATATTCCTTTGTTACTATCGGCAGGAAAAGACGCATAAAAATTGTTGGAAAAAATCCTAAAAGCATTGCAATAGATACTGCAGAAGTATAAAGCCCTACTTCCAAAGTCCCTTTGAAGTATCCTATTGTCAAAGAATCAATATAAAAAAATATTGCGTCTAAAAGACCTAAAAAAACTAAAGGCCAAGAATAAGAAAAAAGATCTTTTTTTATTTTTGATTTGGATTGCTTATCTAAATCATAAGAAGAATGTTTAATGAGATATTTCTTACAATAATAATAAGATAATAAATAAATCAATAATAATCCTAATATATAAGAAATAATAATTGAATTAGAATTAAAACCTAGATATATGAACAATAGTAGCATAAAAATCTTTATAATACTAGGGGTAATATCAAAAATAAAAGTATATTCTTTTATTTTTTCAAATCCCTGTATCACTGCTAATAAAATGTTTGATAATGCGAAAAATGGCACTCCTATACTGAATATCCTCAAAAATATCACTAGATTAGTATCATGAAAAATATTTACTGAAATATATTCTGAGAAAATAAATAATATTATTCCAGATAACAAAGAGAGAAAAAAGATGAATGATAAAGAAATATGGTAAAGATACTTTAATCTATCTTTATCATCTCTAGACCTAAAAATAGAGATATATCTGAGTACACCTTCATGAAAACCTAGAGAAGCAAATACTCCGAACCATCCTAGAATTATCAATGCTAAAGAAAAACGGCCATAAACTTCTGGACCAAAATTTCTAGCAATAATTATACGATAAACATATGCAAACAGTTTGGATATCAATATTCCTATAAAGACTATAATCGAGGTCTTTACTATGTTTTTTAATGAATTTTCTACTAGATGTTTTTTCTTATATCTCATGATATTAAATGAAAATGCCATAATGTTTTTAAATATGAGGGTTTTTAAGATGAAAAGCCAATAATTGAGAAAAAAGGTTATTTGCCTATAAAATGAACTACCTCGCCCTAAAGGGACGAGGTATTACTAAATAAAAAAAATGCTAACGACATTCAACACAAAGTTAAGAAGAAAAAAATTAAATCTAACTACGGAGCACGGCTCTCCTCCATCTGTTTTAAAGCAGAGGTATCCGAGCCTATTCATGTAATGAAATTTTTAAGAAAAATTGCTAGGGAGCTATTATTAAAAAAAAGGAGCCCTGCAAGATACGATCTAGAAAGAAAAATCTTTCCAAAAATTAAACAAAAAAAGATTTTGCTTGTCGGTATTGCAGACTATATAAAGAATTATCCTGATAAATTAAAAGAAAATGAGATATGGACCTTGGATATAGACCCGAACGTAGCTAAATATGGCTCAAAAAACCACATAATTGGAGATGTGTCTGTTGTAGATAAATATTTTAGTAAAAATTTTTTGGATTATATTTTTTTATGTGGAGTTATTGGCTGCGGTTTAAACGATATAATAAAAACAGAAAAAGCCATAAATAATTCTTATAAAATATTAAAACCTAAAGGGATTTTAGTTGTAGGGTGGGATTCTGGGAATACAAAAAAATGGGGATTTAGATTGCCGCTTATGGATAATTTAAAAATAAATAAAAAATTTAATAGAACATCAAGATTTGGATTTCCAATAGGATATAAATACGGCACAGAAGAAAAATATTATAGTTATGATTTTCTTGAAAAATGAAATATAAAATACTGCTTTCGCTGATATTGGTCTTGCATCTTATATTTGTAGTTATATCCATGAACCAACCTTTTCATGGAGATGAGATAATCTGGACTGAAGCTGCGAATAGCATCATGAAGACAGGAAAACCTGTTTTTGACTATGGAAGAAATAATCCTATGCACATGGCTCTTTTACATGTTCCGACAAACATGTATATCCTGAGTGTTTTTATTTACTTTTTAGGTTATAATGAAATCTCTGCGAGATTAGTCTGCACTATTTTCAATATATTAACAATTTTCTTGATTTATTTTATATCTTTGGAAATATTTAAAAACAATAAAAATAAAAGAAGTTATTCTATACTTGCAGTATTTCTTTATGCTCTTAATCCTTTCACTATACAGAGTATGATGCTAGTGGATGTTGATCCTGGATTATTAAATTTTTCATTGGCTCTTTTTTTATATTTATATATTAAAGAAAAAAAGTATTATTTTCTAATACCTTCCTTAATCTTGGTTTTTTTATCAAAAGAAGTCGGCCTTGTCCTATTATTTCCGGTTTTAATCCTATCCAATATTATCCCCCCTAATAAGAAAAAAATCCTTGAAACTTTTGTTTTATTTATTATTTCAATATTGATATTCCTTTTAATATGTTTAATATTTTCAAAAATTACGGGTCTAGACATATTTATGCCACTTAAAACAAATTTTCTAGGGCAAAAAGCTAATTTTTTTGATAAAGGAGAAATACTTATACATATCTGGAATTTTAAGAATTTTTTTTACTATGCAACTCCTTATTTAATTTCCTTGTTTTTTATCTTTTCTATTGTATTTTATTATAAAGTTATAAAAAATATTAATATAATTAAACGAAAAGATGTTCATGAGATTTTTTTAATCAATTTATTTGTATTTGCTATAATAGGATTATATATGATAAAGGGAGGAAGTGCCTGGGGATTTCCAAAATATTATATCCTAGCTATGCCTTGGATTTCGATTTTTATAGCTTTTATGTTATCAAAAAGCAATATTATTGAATATATGAAAAAGAAGCTTTATACTCATAGATTCCTTTTTATCTTATTGATAATATTTATGTTCATCTATTTCTATTCGTATATTGGGGATCCCTTGATGCCTGAAATTGATACTTCTGTAAATAATACTGGAGTTTTTTTAGCAATAACACTTATATTAAAAAGCTTTATTCTTTATGCAATAATTCCATTCGCTGTAATATATCTCTTTTTTTATTTTTCCAGATTTAATGGCAAGATGTACATGGCATTATTGTTACTGATATTTTTTTCATATGCTTATATAGATATATTGCATACAACAGTAGATTATTCTACTTATAGCAAATACGGTGATAGGGGCATTCCAGAGGTTATAAATTATGTTAAAGAAAAAGATTTGCCAATTGAGAAAATAGCAACCCATATGCATATAGGACATTATTTAGGATTATCAAGATATTATGAAATAACATTTAGTTATGATTATCCGGATAGATTTAAAAAAGAGATAATTGATAATCCAGAAATTGAATATTTAATAATATGGAACAGGGATGTTATAAGAATAGGTGATAATATGAAATATTTTAAATTAGAAAAACAAATAGGAAGTTATTATATATACAGAAAAATTATATAGTATCTTATAGGGAATAAAATTTATGACCAGTCTTTTATATAGTCCATGGAAGTCATTACAGCGTCTACATCTATTCTTTCTTCATCTAAAAATTTTCTATATATCTTTATATCTTGGGGCCTTCCCCATCTTTCAGGACAGACTAAGCATAGTTTAAATCCTTCTTTTTTCAATCGGTCATATACTTCTCTTGTTAATGGAAGCTGTGTGTTTACATCTATCCAAACCCAATCTAATAAACCTTTTTGTGCAAGAGCCATCTCAATAGGCTCTGCTTCACTAAATCTTACTGCTATTTTTTTAAATCCATCCCTTCTTGTTGCATAATAAAGAAAAGGGAATTCAACATCCAAAAGAAAATAATCTTCTATATCATATTTTTTCGCTAAACCTATCACTTGTTTTTCTATACCTGCCTCCTTTATATTGAATATTATAAAAGCATGTTTGTATTCCTTTAGATAATCCTCTAATTCATCATGATCATCTGGATTTTTTATAGAATCATGATTTAATAATAGTCTGTCACCATATGCCCTTATATCTATTTCAACACCATATTCTTGAGGTGTTTTTTTTAGATCCTCGATTTTATTAACCCTATGCCTTATTATTAACATACTATTCAATATCTCCTAGTAATTATAAAGGTTATCATTTATAGTAACTGAAATTAATTTTTAATTTCAGTTCCTAAATATAGTGAAAAACATAAATAACTGAGCAAAAATTTATGTTTTTCCCTGGATAGTCAAGGCATAACTGCTCAATTTTCAATGTCCTTGACTATACTAAAGGAATAAATTTTTCCGAAAATTTATTTCCTTTCCTATAAATCAAGCTTTTTTTATTAAAACTATTCTTCTTTGAAGAGCAAAAAATCTTGGAGAAAGGAAAACCAAGACAGAATCTAAAGTGCCTATAAGTCTTAATAATGTCAAAGGCAGCTCAATGGTTTTTGCTTTTGCAATTACTCCTCCTGAAAGTGGAAATATAAAAAACTCTGAAAAAGATTTTTCAACTATATCAAAGTAAGGCACTTCTTTATTAAATTTTTCCAAATCATCGAATAAGAGATTGGGTATTGCACAATTAGCAGACCAAAGATCATCTTTATCTGTGCAAGGAATCTTTAAGCTGTAGACATCTGCATTATAAGACCATCCTTCATGTTTCATTATCCTCAATATCAATCTCATAGCAATAGAGCAATTAACTTCTTGTATTAATAAATATCCTCCTGGTTTTAGGATCCTGTTCATTTCAGTAAAAAATTTTTTTGGATATGGAGTATGATGAATCATATTACTGCAGAAAACGACATCATAATTATTTTTTTTTAATCGGGTCTTAAGAGCATCAACTTTTTTTTCTACCCAGGGATGATCTGCAAAATCTGTAAGCAAGAGACTGCAATCCTCTCTGATAAAATCTTTTGAAACTCCTGTTCCACAACCGACTTCAAGAACCTTATCTTTCTCTTTGATATATTTGTTCATCCAAGAAAACCTTTTGTTCAAAAGATATACTAAATTTCTTGGTTTATACTTATAATAATTCTCCCTTGCTAAGACTACATCTCCTTCATGCTTCATTAAATTTTTATTATGGCGAGACTTGTATTCTCTTAACATTTTATTTTTTTATGTCTGAATCTTGGATATATTCGAAATCATATATTAAAGCTATATGTGCTTTTTGAAGCTCTTTACCTAGATATGCTGCATGATCAAGCAAAGATATATGGCCTTCATCAATAATCTTATACATAATCTCTTCAGGAGTCTTTCCTATTATAATCCTTATAATTTCATTATTTTTTAAACAATGGGCTACTTCTATTATTTTCTTTTCTCTATTTATTCTTATTAAGAAATAGCCTTTTGGATCAAGATTCCATTTTTGTTTGAATCCGTTTGCATCTATCTCTTCCATGTTTATATAAATTATTCGTAATAATCTTTATAAAAGCTTTTAGGTATTCTAGAAGATGGTAGACATAATCTTATTTCAACCTAAATGCGGGATATGGGATATAATGGGTATAAGGGTGCCTATAGGATTATTGAGTATAGCTGCAGATCCAGTAAAAAAGGGGTATGAAACAGCCCTTATAGACCAAAGAACTAGTATAAATTGGAAAGAAGAATTAAAAAAACAAATAAACTCAGGAGCAAAACTAGTATGCTTGACTACTATGGTTGGAGAACAGATAAAATACATGTTAGAGGTCTCTAAATTTATCAAATCAATAAATCCTAGAATTATCACAGTTCTTGGAGGAAGCTGGGCTCAGACAGAACCTGAAATGTGCATGCAGGATAAGAATCTTGATATTGTATGTTATGGAGAAGGAGACTACATATTATCAGAATTAATGGAATATATAAACAAAAAAAGAAAGATAGAGAATATATTAGGTATTATCTATAGAGATAAAGAAGGAAATTTAAGAAAAAACAAAGAAAGGGCTTTAATAAAAGATCTAGATGACTTACCTAAGATTCCGTATAATCTTATTGATCTTAAAGATTATACTGCAGTGGGATTTAGAGCTGGAAAGCAATCTATATCCCTAGTATTAAGTAGAGGTTGTCCATATAGATGCACTTTTTGTTCGATTGTAAAATTTTATAATAGATCTTGGAGAGGTTATTCCTTAAAAAGGGTTATGGAAGATATAAATGAATTAGATATAAAATATAATATCAAGGATTTTTATTTCAATGATGATAATATTGCAGGCAATCCAAAAAGATTTTCAGAATTTGTAAAAATGCTTGTTGACAAAAACCGAGACTATAATTGGGGTATAGCTGGAATCAGAGCTGATACTATTTTAAGTCTTGATGAAGAAACCTTGCAAAACCTTGTAAAAAGCGGGTGTAAAAATTTAGATATAGGAGCTGAATCTGGAAGCCAAAGAATCCTAGATATGGTTCATAAGGATGAAAGTTTAGAAAAAATTAGAGAAGCAAATAAAAGACTTTCTAAATATCCTTTGATTGTAAAATACACTTTTATGGGAGGCTTTCCAACAGAGACTGAAAAAGAATTCTTAGAAACATTAAGATTCAAAAGAATTCTTGAAAAAGAAAACCCTCATGCAATAGGTCTTGTTTTTTTCTATACTCCTTTTCCAAGAACAGAAATGTTCTCCACAGCTGTGGGTCATGGATTAAATCCTCCTAAAAACCTTATTGAATGGGCTGATTTTAATTATGACACTTGGACAAAAAAACAAGCATCCTGGCTTACAAAAAGAAAAATTAAATTAATTGAAAATTCTGTTTTTATATCTTATTTTGCTAATAATAATCTTAGCTATAAATATCCAAATCCTTTGATGAATTTCATGTTCAAAACATATTATCCTCTTGCGAAATTCAGGTATGACAATAATTTCTATTCATTAATGATTGAAAAAAAAGCAGCAGATGTTATTACAAAATTGAATGAAAAATATGATTTATTCAACAGGATAAAGAAAAAATCAAAAAAATTTTCTGAAATCAAAAAAATCTTTCATAAGATTTTTTGGAACATTCAAAATCTTTTAGAGATTTTGAAGTAATCGCCTACTCCATCCTGAAGGATGGAGTTTGATCGGCGATTTTTCTGATTCGGAAATTTTTAGGATGCTCGAAAATTGAATGCAAGTAAACTACCTCATGTCAAGAACCATGGAATAAATTCCATGGCGTGTTTGGTTCTTGAGCACGTCAGAAATTTTTTAATAAATTTCTGAGCGCACCCAAAAAACTTCTGAAAGTTTTTTAGTGTGCTCCAAAATGCCTTCT
>JAUYDD010000168.1 GCA_030704765.1 Nanobdellota archaeon
AGAAGGCATTTTGGAGCACACTAAAAAACTTTCAGAAGTTTTTTGGGTGCGCTCAGAAATTTATTAAAAAATTTCTGACGTGCTCAAGAACCAAACACGCCATGGAATTTATTCCATGGTTCTTGACATGAGGTAGTTTACCTGCATTCAATTTCCGAGCACAAGAAAATTGTTTTATGCAATTTTCTGTGCAGAAAATTCTCCTGAAAGAATTTTCATGCATCCTAAAAACAAGGGCCTATCACAAACCCACACCTTTAGGTGTGGGTGGCCCATTGTTTTTTTGATTTTGATTTTAAATTATATTTTATTTAATAATTATTATTAGCGAAGTTGACGAGCATGAGGGGTCAACTGAGCAAAATTAGATGAGATTGAAAAGCAAACAAAAACTAAAATTATGTTTTACTTGGTTTTCTCAACTCCCTTGTTTTTTCAGTATAGGCTTCAAGAGATTTTCCAATAAAAAAAGGAGTCTTTTCTTTAGAATTATTTACTATATCCTCTGAATTATAACTAGGAACATTTCCTGTGGCAAGAAAATATAGCATTGCTTCATAACAAAAATCACCTCTAGCTTCATGAGTGTAATGTTCTTCAAGAGTATTTGCTCTTCTCCTTAGGTTAGATACAATGGATGTAACAATACTGTCAAGACTTGTTGTATCTATTAAAGCATCTTCTTTTACACCTTTGACATCCCTGATACTTTGATTATAGGCATTGAAATAATCTATTAATTTTTGCGTATCTAACTCAATTTTCATAGATAACCTAAAATATTATTATTTAAGAAATCTATTATTATAGGATATATCTATTAATAAAGATTTATAATTACTTGATTATCAAATTTACTTTGTTATGTCGAGAATTGAAAACCTCATGATTTATCATGTGGTCGTAGCAAATGTTACAGTTTTCAATTCTCGAGCATCCTAAAAACAAGTGCCTGTAACAAACAACACACTTTAGTGTGTGGTGGCACATTGTTTTTTTGATTACCTAAATCTTTAAAAATAAGATTTCTTTTTTTCTAAAATGCCTGAATTAAAAAAAAGAGAAACAGCTTATAAATTAAGGATTATTGACTTATTAAGAGGTAATCAGATATTTGAAGAATCAAATGAACTGAATAAAAGATTAAAATTTCTTGAATTAGGCAATAAAAAGATTGTAAGGATAAATATTATGGGAAATGTTGTAGATAAGTATGAAAGTGAAGGTGAAAGAAGATTTGCTACCTTGACACTGGATGATGGTTCAGGACAGATAAGGATAAGAGTTTTTGGCTATGAGGTCTCAAGATTCTCAGATATATCCTATGGAGATACACTTCTTGTGATAGGTGTCTTAAGATTTTTCAATAATGAACTGTATATCTTGCCTGAATTAATAAAAAAACATGATTCAAGATATCTGCTTGTAAGAAAATTAGAAATAGAAAAGGCATTGAAGTTCAATAATTATCAGCCAAAAAAACAAGAGATAAAAGCATTAAGAGAAGAGGTTATAGATTTGATAAAGATTTCAGAAGAAAGAGAAGGTATTGATAAAGATGAAATAATTATGAAAATAAAAGCAGAACCTGAATTAATAAGCCAGGAGATTCAAAAATTATTAGAAGAAGGTATTGCTTATGAGCCCCGCCCTGGAAGAGTCAGGTATTTAGGGTAATAAACCTATATTTTTAATCATTTAGTAGTAGTTACAAAACAAAAGATTTATATATTAGTTATGCTTATATATACTATGGTAAATCCAGATTATAAACTAGATAGCACAATTGGATATGAAACAAGTCATCAAAGTCCAAGAGTAGTAGATATGTCAAGAATATATTTACCTGGCCTTTATAATGATCCAAGAGTTGTTAAATCTTTAAGAGAGGGAAAATTAGTTATGTCGGAAATTGAAAACCTCATCTTTTAAGATGAGGTAGTTTACCTGCATTCAATTTCCGAGCATCCTAAAAACAAGGGCCTATCACAAACCCACACCTTTAGGTGTGGGTGGCCCATTGTTTTTTTGATATTAGCTTCTACGCAAGTCGAATTTCAAGAATAAAGAAGATATAATGAATAGACTTATATACCTTTATTGTTCTCTTTTTTTATATTAAATTAATTTGATTGACTATGGAAATTTATAATAAGATTTTAGATGAAGCATATTCTAAAATAAAACCAATAAAAAGTTCTGGAGAAAGATTTGAAATTCCAAAAATTGAAGGGCATTTAGAAGGTACTAAGACTGTTTTAACTAATCTTCAACAAATATCAGATTGTCTAAGGAGGGACATTGATCATTTTTTCAGGTATTTATTAAAAAATCTTGCAACACCTGGAACATTTAAAGATAGTGTAGCAGTCCTCCATAGAAAAATAAATTCCCAGATTATTAATGAAAAGATAAATGATTATGTAAATGAATTTGTTGTTTGTAAGGAATGTCAAAAACCAGATACTGAACTTATAAAAGATAAAGGAATAACAATGATGCATTGTCTTGCATGTGGCGCAAAACATCCTGTAAGGACAAAGTTCTAACTTTAGCAGCTGAAATTAAAAATTAATTTCAGTCCTTAAATAGAGATTCATACTAGATTATTTAGTTTATTACAATAATGACAATAATAGCAAACTTGGTATTGATATAGATACTATACCAAGAGCAGCAATAAGTTTCAATGCACCAATTATAAGGAAATACAATGCTACTGCAAGGTTTAATATCTTAGGCCAGACAAGAATTACTATGCCTACAACTATTGCTAGTATTGCAGATGTGAGAAGAATAATATCTGCCATATAATCAAATAATCCCCAGACTATATATAATTTTCTAATGAAAGATATTGCAAACTTATCGTCATCTCTCGAATTTCTTTCTCAACTATAATAATGAACGATTGATTGCTTATTGATAATGTCAGAAAATTCTTCTGAAAGAATTTTCATGCCATCAAAATTTTTCAGAAAATTTTGTGGCGCCGAAAACTTCTGAAAGTTTTCGTGTGCATCCTAAAAACAAGGGCCAATCAAACCACACTCGCCAGCAGGCGATTTTTTAGCTGTGGCAAAAAACCT
>JAUYDD010000178.1 GCA_030704765.1 Nanobdellota archaeon
ATAATATATTTCAAAATATTTTGATTTTGAATAGCAAACTTCCAATGCTCTAAGATGACTCAATTTCCAATCCTTTGAATTATCAATTTTGACTTCATTGATTTTATCTCCAAATTTGTATTTAACAGGGACTGTTAACCAAAATCCTCCATCTGCACCTTTAATTCTATTTCTGTTCTGAAAGTCATTTTTTTTAAACTGAGTAGAATCGTATATAACTAAGATATTGGCATGATCACATTTATCAAAAAATCCAAGGTAAGGCATAAAGTTTGGTTGATGAATTGTAGCTTTCATTTTTCAATAAACCTAAATACTTCAAAACTTTCAGCAGATTCTAAACTACTTTGATAACCCCTAAATGAGGCACCGTCTTTAATTGCTTTTAGTTCCAAATATCTTTTCTTTAATTTCAACAAAGATTTGTAAAGCCTTAGTGATTCTACTTTATCTTTCAGATATTTTGATATATCTACAAAGAATGTTGGTCTGAAATCAACATCTGATGAAGGGGATTCAAAAAACAAAATTTGTTTAACCTTTCTGCTTGCTGATAAAACAGCCATACAAGTATTCCTATGGTCTTGATGTCTGTCCTTAAGAGAATGTGTGTAGATTCTATCTATATTGTGTTTCTTGGTTATCTTTTCAATTTTTGCTATGGATTCAATTCCAGAACTTATCTTAGTATCTTTAAAATTAAAAAAATATGTCTGTTTAATGCCAAGAAACTCAGCAGATTTTTTTGTTTCTAATACTCTTTTCTTTTGATTCCCAATAACTTCTCCATTTGACATAATAATAGAAAAGACATTGTTTCCTTCAGATGAATGTTTCTTTATTGTTCCAGCCATACCCAATTCGTAGTCGTCTGGATGAGCTCCAACTATTAAGATATTCATGTTATCCTCCTAATAACTTCATTTGCCGCTTCTTCAGCACACATTTCATCAGTATCTATCTCAAAATAGTTTCTTTCATTAGATAAAACTTTTTGAATTGCTCTTTCAAGATCTGCAGATAATTGAGGATTGGCTTCCACCATTTTATCTAATTTTGTCTTTCTTTCTCTTTGGCTAATTCTTTCTAACCTTGAATCAATACTTGTTTTTATTAACACATTATAATCAAATTTTTGATACACTCTTTTTAACCAATTTCCGAAATATCTATTAATACCAACAGAATTAAGTATTGAAGCATATGCCATTACACTTGGAAAATATCTTTCTTGAAGAAAAAAATCAGATCCATACAATTCTTTTGGATTTCCATCTGTGATTAAACTAATAGTATACATTAGTTCTTGGAAAGAAGGGAGTTTAATTTTATCAGCAATTTGTAAAGGCAAACCGACTTTTAAAGCTTTCTTGTCTATTGGACCTATATTCAGTGTTACATCAAAACCTTCTTCAACCAATCTCCGTTTAATAGTCTCTGCAATAGTTGTTTTACCACTTAGTTCTGAACCTTCCAATAATACGGTTTTCATAATATATCAACCTCCTTTGTTTCATACAGCTGACTCCAATTCTTTCCCTTTTTCAATAAGAATTTTTTAAATACAAATCCTCCAAACTTATTCCAGATCCTTTCAAGAAGAAAACATAACATTAATTTTATCCTCTTCTCTTTAGCAAGCTTTCTAAAGTCAATCCTCAATACCATATATTCCTCAAGATATTTAAATTCAGGATGATTCAAATAAAGGTTTTCAATGTCACTCCAGATTCTTCTCCATTTCTTAATCCAACTTGAGAATGTATAAACAGGTTGATAATAAATAATCGCATCTTCTGTTTGTTTTATTGTTCCAAAGCCAAATCTATGATATATTGAGTGAGTTAAGTAGCTATCATCGCCTATTGCTTTTCCATCAACATCATAAATACCCTTTCTAACTAAATACATTCCGCCTGTTGCAAATACTTTTTTTCTTTTATTATCTGAATAAGGATGGAAGTCTGAAACTTCTTCTTTAGCGATAACATATTCAGGATTAATAGTCCTAACATTAATTATTTTATATAAAATGTTGTTTCTTTTTATTGGGATTTCTGTTGAATAGAAAAGTTTAACATCTGGATATTTCTTTGCGTCTTTGATCATATTTTTAAGGGCATTTTTTTTCAATCTAATATCGCAATCAATAAAGATAATAAATTCCGATGTTCTATTGATCTTATTTAAGGTTTTTCTTTGAGATTTGATCTTTCCTTTTGGAGTTTTGAAAATCTTGATATCTAATTTGGAATTTTTAATTTCATCTTTTGCAAATTCTTCGGTTCTATCATTGCATCCACTTAAGCTAATTATCAATTCACTTTTTTCGTTTAAATTATTCAATTCTCTAATTACATCTTTCAAAATATTTCTAATATTTTTTTCTTCATTATGGGCTGAAATTATAGTAGTTATCATTTTCTTGATTTGTATATTGAGATTATTGATAAATTTCGAATTAAGGGTATTTTTTCTAAAATTCTGTCTAATCCTTGAAGACCTCTTGAAAAAGATGCGGGAAATATGTAGAAATCTGTGTTATTTGCTCCTCGAACTTCAATTGGAGCTAATACTCCCACTTTTTTATCTTTTTCTATATTAAATCCATTCTCAGTCAAGGCGTTCTTCATTTGAGCAGAAGAAATATATCTAAATATTCCTTCACCTTTATTCTTTTCATTATTTCCGAATATAGACCTGATGCCTTTTGCGATAGCTCGAGGTAAAAATCCTAAGTCGTAAGGATTGCTTGTGCTACAAACATATACACCATCTTTTTTGAGAACTCGATAAGCCTCATTTATCGCCCTTCTAGGATTCGGAAAATGAACAAGAGAGTCCATACAAATTACAACATCAAAAGCATTATCATTAAATGGAAGTTTCTCGCCATCTCCAATTTGAGATCTGACAATATTTCCTCTTTTTTGACCAATATCAAGCATCTCTTGAGAAATATCTAAAGAAATAGTATCAATTCCAATTTGATTTAATGTTCTTGAGATTCTCCCCTTACCACATGCAACATCTAACGCGAGATATGCATCTTCACCATCTAGCATATCTCTAAGAACATTAATCTCTCTTTCAAAAATGTGAGACTTATCTCCCTGTTCAGGCTCCCACCACAATGAAACTGTTCCGGGCTTACTAAAATAATCTTTAACATACGCCTCGTCCATTTTAGTTTTCAAAATCCCTCATTCGATATTTAATTCCTAATCTATTAGATAATCTTCTTATATCATTTTCATCTATACCATTCAATCTAACAAAACCTAATGTAACATCATAATCCGCGTCTCTTACCGCTTCAGCAAATTTCAAAGCATCTGAAAATGCGTCTTCATCAATGTCGTCTATCCCTGGCTTTATTACTCTTTTGTATCTGTCGTTATCTGTAGCATTTAAACTCAAAAAAATGTGGCTCATACCTGCTTCCCGCAATTTCTTGATTGGAGCACTATCTTCGGAAATATATCTAAAGTAAGGCCAGCCAGTAGTAGCTAATTGAATTTCAACATTAGGATGCTTACCTTTTACATGTTCAACTATGGGAAATAAGTCATTAAATCTTAAAACAGGTTCTCCATAACCACATATTTTTACTCTTTTCAATTTAATTCCCCCCTCAGTTACTCTTTTTGATTCATTGTCAAACTCAGAAAGAATCTCGTCAACTGAAGGATCTCTTGATAGATATAAGTTTGAAACACCCCATCCTGCATCTCTATCCCTTATACAAAAGACACATGAATTTGGGCAAGCATTAGTTATATTTAAGGATAATTCCTCAAGTCCTCTTTTATAGTAAACTATTTGTTCTCCAGTTTCGACCCTATTTTTCAATTTTCCATAATTCATTTGGGCAGTTGATACATTCATAAGATCACTAATGATAGAATAAATATATATTTTATGTGTGTATAATCCCTTTTAATACAAAAATATATATTTTAGAAAGATTTATATACTTTATATAATTTGAACAATCATGAAAAGAAAAATAGTCCAACATGGAAATAGCACTCTCACTTTATCGCTTCCTTCAAAGTGGGTGAAAGAGAATAATATCAAGAAAGGGCAAATATTAGATATTGAACCATCTGAAAAAGGTTTACTGATAAATTTAAATAAAATAAAACTCGATTCTATTGAAATCACCCTCTCAGACGAAAAAGAATGGTATATTCATAGGATCTTATCTCATCTTTATACGTATGGTTTTGATGAAATTAAAATAAATTATACTAATCTGGATCAACTATCGCTCATCAGAAATTCACTTAATGAATTAAGTGGATTTGAAGTTGTTGAAAGCAAGTCTAATTATTGTAAAATTAAATCAGTAACCTCTGTTGATACTGCAGAATTTAATAGCACTATGAATAGAACTTTTTGGCAAATATTATCTCAATTTGATTACTTCATAGAAGATATTGAAAAAAAAGAGTATTTGAATTTGAATGAATCCTTTGAGATTCACCGGGTCGTTGTTAAATTAATCAATATTTCAAAAAGGTTAATCAACAAAAACATAATTTACGGCAGAATAACATCAAAATATGCTTATAATCTTTTAATAGGATTGCTAAATATTTCAAGATCAATAACTTACTCTTACCATTATGCAGAAAAAAATAAATGTGGCTTTACTAAAGATGAAATTGAACTTATTAAAAAGATAAGAGAATCTTATTATAAATTAATTAGTTCATACCAAAATTTAGATATGAAGAATATCAAATTATTTTTAGATGAAAGGGAAGCAACAATAAATGAATCTTTAGAAGTATTAAAGGGAAAAAATCCAGTGCCCATTCATTTCTTTTTAGATATGTTTAAAGAATTTTCTACTATCAGCAACTTTGTAATCATTATGAAAACTGATAATGATAATAGTACTAAAAATTAATCTTATCCAAATTTTGCCTCCGTTTATATTATGCAAGAATAATTCTAGATTAACGGGAGTTAAACTATTAATCGGCTTTGAAATAACTTTTAGTGATAAAAAATCAAATATCAGAGAAAGAGATAATTTGTTAGAAAATTTAGACAGCCAATATTACATCTGTCAAAAATAGTTTAGTTTTTACCAATATAAAAATAAAAATCAAATACTCCTTCTGGAGTCTTAAGGGCAAATTTCCCGTTCTTAATCTCCTTAAAAAAAGAATTTAGTTCTGGGAAAATATGCCTATCAATCATTATGAATATCCCTTTTTCCTCTAAGGAATCCCTTATATTTTTAAGAATTATTAATATGTTCTTTTCTATTAATTCATTAAATGCCAATGTTTCAAATATTACATCATATTTTTCTCGTATTTTATATTTTGTTAAATCTGCTTCAATAAATTTAGCATTTTTTAGTAATTCTTTAGATTTTGCAATATTAAGCTCTTCTTTTGAGATATCTAGCAAGGTAAGTTTAGTGAACCCTTGTGATGCCAGTTCTTCAGTTACTATCCCTGTTCCTGCACCAATATCTAAAATTTTAGCGTCTTTTTTAATATTCAAATCTTTAAACAATTTAATTAATACACCACCTACTTCTTTTTGATGAGGAACAAAACTTTCATATTTTTCTGCAATTGAATTATAGAAGTTTTTTGTGTCTTCAGAGTCTGTTTCAAAAGGGAAAAAATAGTCTTGAAAATATCTCCTGTA
>JAUYDD010000065.1 GCA_030704765.1 Nanobdellota archaeon
GATTATGTCGGAAATTGAAAACCTCATCTTTTAAGATGAGGTAGTTTACTTGCATTCAATTTCCGAGCATCCTAAAAATTTCCGAATCAGAAAAATCGCCGATCAAACTCCATCCTTCAGGATGGAGTAAGCGATTTTTCAGGAAATTTTTTTGATTTCAATACCTTCTTTTATCAAAAGTTCTTTTTTCTTTTTCATTCCTTTTGAATATCCGCCTATATATCCATTATTTTTAATTACTCTATGGCATGGAACCAATGGTGCATGAGGATTATTATGCATAGAGTTTCCAATAGCTCTGTAAGCTTTTGTTCCTAGTCTTTCAGCAACTTGCTTATAAGTCACGACCTTTCCTCTTGGAACTTCTCTTATGGTTTCATAACACTTTGAACTAAAGGATTTTTTCATAGAAGCATATAAAGGTCATAGTTTATTAAGTTATATCGTTTATGTTAAAAACATGTGGAATTCGGACATTTAAATTATGACAGAAAAAACAATAGCTATAATTATTACTTTAATACTGGGAATATTAGGCATAATCATAGGATTGATATCTTCTTCCATCATAACTGCTCTTTTATTTTATCCCTCAAATCCAACATACAATGAGTTTAATTTTTATAAATCAGAATTAAATATAAATAGAACTTTTGTAAAAGAGACCTTATCTTTTAAGACAGATAAAGAATATCACACTTTATTTAGAAGTTTTGATTCTAGTATAACTGTAAAAAATAATCCTAATATAAAGAATTCTATCTCTATTCTTTCAGTTGATTGCGAAAATGGAGAGCCTTATTTTAGAATAAGTGATTCTTGTTATACAAAACCAGATTTTGCTGTTTCATCCATATGCAAGCCTTATACAGAAAATAATGAATATGGATGCACTTTTGGAGGCTATTATGGATTTGATAAGAATACAGAATATAGAATATCTTCTGAATTTAATATAAATCCTGAAAACTTGTTTAAAATAAACAATAACTATTACATAAAATTTATAGCTTATGCAGGGAATCATGTAAGACTAATAGACAATCAGAACTTATTCCTCTCAGGAGACCATTTATCAACAAATACTTATAATTCAAATGAGTATGTTATTATTTATATTCCATATGATGGGGACATAACAAAGTATAATATAATAGAAAAATCTAATTTTGAATATGATGCAAAAGAAAAAACACCTCCATCTGAAATATTTATAATTTTTATGATTATAATAATTTTAGCTCATCTTCTACCAGCAATAATATTTTTTTGCTCTTGGTATTTTTTTGGCAAAGAACTGACTGAACCAGAGGTTCCAAGCCAAAGGTCAGATTATCCAAATAAACGAAAACCATGGGAAGTTGCTGCATTTTTCAATCCTCCTTTTGCAAAAATAGATAAGAACTTCTTTTCATCATTATTATTAGACCTTTATAGAAAGAAGATTATTGATATTAAATTAAAAAAAGGTTTCTTTAAGGATAATCTGATGATAAAGATAAATAAAGACACTAAAGAGGTTTTGGACAATATTGAGAGAGAATTCATGAATATACTAGCAGTAATAAGACAAAAAGCACATGAATCCTGTCTTGATAATGATTACTTCAATCTTAACAAAGCTTCAAGCCAGATGAATCTAAAATGGGAACTAGTATCCTTATATGTAGATTTTAAACAATCAATTGAAAAAGAATCAAAAAAATATCTAGAAAAAAAAGGCATAATATTTTTTTCAATAATGATGATCATACTTGCATTTGTTTCTTTTTTTACATTCATGTTTGGACTTGGAATATTATCTATTTTTTCCTTGATTATTATTCTAATAATCTCAGCCTCAAGTTCTTTATTATTAAGATTCAAAGGAGAATTCTATAAAGAATACATAGAATGGCAATCTTTTAGAAGATGGCTTAGATATTCTCCATCTATGAAAGAACATGGGCATAAAGGAGTTATATTATGGGAAGAATATTTGGTTTATGCAACAGCTTTAGGGGTCTCAAAGCAAGTATTAAAAGAATTAAAGCAAGAAGGTCTTATTAATGAAAGACAATATAATGCCTATGTCAGTATAAATTCAGCTACAATGTCTTTTGCATCATCAAGTAGTGGAGCTAGTGGAGGATTTGGTGGAGCTAGTGGAGGAGGGGTTGGCGGTGGTGGTGGAGGTGGAAGATAGAATTCATATAAAGAATGCTATCTATCACAGGACAATAGTAATCATGAATCTAAAATATAATACAGGAATTATTATCTAGCAAGCGGACGATGACATCTAAACATCAAATCTTAAGATTTTCTCTCAACAATCTTATATTTTTTATCAAATCTCCTTTGTTTTACAAGAGATATCCCGCCTTCTACAACCAATCCAATACCAGCAAGAAGCCAGAACCAATCTGAAGAAAAATCAGCTATTCCAGATAATTTTATTATTGTGCCAATTGTCATTAATATTCCAACTAAAATAAATACTTCATATTTTGCAAAACCATTAAATGTGTTAATTGTTTTTTCCATTTTCTCCATGTCTCCAGAACCTATATACTGCCTTATCAAGCTTAAGTCCAAAATAAGGCGTATAAGTCAGTTTAAAAATCCTTTCTTGTTTTTCTTTTTCATTATAGACGCCTATTCTATATACTCTGCCTCTCTCTAGTCTCACTCTTCTAACTAATTTTTCAGGATAATATCTTTCTTTTTCTATTAAATCAAATAATTGTTCAGAATTGCTGATGTTTATCTGATAGTCTCCAATCCTTAGATTATCATAATCCTCTATAATCAAGAACAAGAATACAATTATAGTGGATAAGATAATAAATAATGCATTTGTGAATATATCTCCTCTGTTCAAGAATAGCAATATTATTAGTATGCTTCCAAGTACATATGTAGTGAACTTGAATGACCATAAAGCTTTTTCAGAAGTAAGATATTCCAACCTTTCTCTTATCTGTTCCCAATCTCCAAGATTTGATACAAAGGAACTGGCACTCATCTTTTGCAAGTCATCCTTTATCTCCATTAGCTTCAGGTCCTGGCTCATCCTGTAATATACGCTTCTTCCAACTCCATAATTTGAATAATCCCTTAAAGTATTGATTGTATATTCATCTATAAGCTCTCTGATTCTTTCAGAAAAATCTTTTCCAAGATTCTTTGACAGATTATAAAGATTCACAAGCCTTCCAGTTTCAGCTGCAAGATCGCTTCTTAGAGAATTCATCCTGTTCATTATCATTGAAAAATTGATATTGACCATGAAACCGAATAAAAATGAAAGTACAGATATCATCAATCCTATGTTTTCAAACTCACTCTTGAAATCCTTGACATAATAATTAGAATAATAATTGATTGTCCAGAACAATACAAATGCAAATATTGTCCAATAATATAGATATATATTGTAACCTCTTTTTATTTTATTTTCATCCATGTATAATGTTATTAAATATTATATTTAAAATTATTTATTTCAATATTTCCATTTCTATCCTGTACCTATGCTTGTATGGAGCAATCTCTCCAGCTGGACAATAATATTTAACATCAACTTGCCTATTGAATGTCTCTATTTCTCTTTCAAGATTCTGTATCATTTCTTTGATATCTTCATCTTTGCAAAAACCATAATAGATTATTGTCCCGCCTTTTTTGCATGCTAAAAGCCCTTGTTCAATAAAACTGTCTTTTAGATTAGGGCGGGCCATAATGACAATATCAAACTCTCCGTATTTTTTTATAAAATCCTTATTGATCTTCTTTTTAACATCTCCTTGTATAATGTCTATCTTTCCTTCTATTACCTTGTTTATCCTCAGGTTTTCCTTGAAATATTTGCAGCATTCTCTTCCGATTTCAACACCAACTATTTTTTCAGGTCTTGAATAGTTATAGATTACAATAGGATAAGCACCAACACCAGCAAACATTACAAGGACCTTGTCTGTGTTTTTGATTTTTTTAGCGAGGTTCTGTCTTTCATTAGAAAGCCTTGGAGAAAAATAACAGCTAGAAACATTGAACTTGAACGTGCAATTATTCTCCTTATGTAGGGCTATAAGATTTCGTTCTCCTTTAAGATGTATTGGTTTTATTGTCCTTAATCTTCCTTTGACATTTGTGCCTTTTTCTAAGACAGTCTTTATGCCAGGTCTTTTCAATAACTCTTTTGCTTCTTCTAATTTCTGTTTTTTAGCCTTCTTTTCCCCTTTTATTATTGCAATATTGCCTAATATATCATAATCTGCCATCTTGAGTAAAAAACGAGTTTGATTCTGGATTTATATATAATATACAACCATTCCATCTTTTTAAAATTATTCAATTTTTCAAATTCAATCAAAACATATTTAAATAATAATTTCTAATTAATTACATAAAAAAGGTGAAAAAATGAACGGAAAAGTCTTTGGTTATCTAGCATCATTCATAGGTTTAGTTGCTTTATTAGTATCAACACCAAAAGGGCTTGCATTTTTTCCTTTTATAGAGGTAATACCATTGAAGTTCATAGTTATTGGTGCTATCATCCTTATTGGTGTTGGAGTGATAATAGTCATGAGCTATTCTCCAAATAAAACTAAGTTAGGTAAAGAAGTTCCAATATACAAGGGAAAAGAAATTGTTGGATACAGGGTCATGAAATAAAAAATATATTTTTAGGTATAATTATCAGTTATGCTAAAGGCGATGATTAATGATGTGGATATCAAAAAAACAATGTGCCAACCTAAAGGGGTGGGTTTGTGACAGGCACTTGTTTTTTGGATGCTCCGAAATTGATAATAGTATCTTTTTGCTACGCTCCATAATAAATTATGGAGTTATCAATTTCGGACATATGACAAATTATCCCTGAAATTTACTTTCAGTCACCTCAAAATCTTCAATTTTTTTATGTTTTTTTCTTATAATTATTAGTAATATGATAATTATTAATATTTGTACAACAATAATATAAAAGAAAATATAATTTGTTTTATACTTAGGAATTTCAATTTGAGAAGGCCCTGTTGTATTATATATATTAGGATAAGGTACTGGAACTTCTACTTGGCAAGTTTTATTAATATCCAGTTTTTTCTTATTAGTGTTGCATTTATTTAAATCAGAACAAGCTCTAGTCTGTATATTATTAATACAATCACCCCAATTACTGCAACTCCAGTTCTCTGTGCAGCTAGACGTAACTCCTGAAGCAGGGCTAGAACCTTGGCTAGGTCCTCCACAATTCAAGCCATCATCAACTGCACCATTGCAATTATTATCAATATTATCGCAAATTTCTAAACCATTATTAGTAATAGAACATTCACAGCCATCAACTAGATTATTATTAGCATCATAGAAATTTTCATAACAACCATCAAACTGGCAATTACTATTATTGCATGAAGCATATGATTTTGGATAATAGCAGATATTACTGCAATTGCCGCAATTAAATGGGTCATTAGTTAAATTAAAACCCTCATCAATATTTGAATGCCAAACTTCCTCCTTATACTCTGCTCCATCTAAATAAATATCATCACAATCATTATCAATCCCATCGCATATTTCAATATAATCTGGATTACATTGTTCAGAATATTCTTTAATTGCATTCCATGAATAATTAGCATTGATATGAGTTCCCTCTACACTGTCAAAAAATGAGTGTCCAAGTATCCCAAGAGCACCATATTTATATGACAAGTATGATGACCATTCATTATTTTTCTTAACTCCTTTTCCGTAAACCCCAGGTCCTGCAAAATAACTAAATCCATATTTATTATAAAGTTCTGGAGAAAGCCTCATTTTTTTCAGATAATCCATATCATCATACCACCAAACAATTTGTATTAATTCTCTATCTAATAAATCAAGAGCATACCACATCTTTCCGGGAGATCCTCCAGAACTAACCTGATAATTTTCATTATTTCCATTATGAAACGGATTTTGCATATCATCCCAGGTCATAATTTTAACATTTTTATCATAAGATTTTATCACTTTAGTAACATTATTAACAAAATTAGCAAGAAGCTGATAATTCTTAAGTCCTCTTTTCTTTGCTCTACTGTCCCTATTAACTCCGTGGATTTCATCAATATTTATAAAAACAAACTCTGGTTTTAAAATTTCCATGCTTGGCTTAACCATTATGTTTTTGTAAGCGTCGAAATAATAAGGGTCTGAAAGCGAAACCCATTGCTGACTGTTTAAATTAGCGCCAAAATCATAATCTACTTTTATTTCTGCCTGCTCTGGAATATTTCCATTGGGAATTCTTTTTATCTTAGTAGTTTTTCCAATAGCAGGATTATCTATATTAATATTCCCCTGTTCAATCAATTGATAATCAATACCTTCTTTATACTCAACTGTTCTATCTGAATTCCGAACATGAAGCTGGGTATCAGGAGTTTTTAAAACATTGTAAAGTTTATCAGTAATCTTAATTATTTCAAAATCATCTAACCATAAATTCAAAGCAATTGTTCCTTGGGCTCTGGAAAATAAATGCATTTTCGTATAACCCTTAGCAGTTGAAAATTTAATATAATACTTGTTCCAGCTATTATTTTTATCCACAACAGCGCTCTGACTATATTGATTTCCCTCTCTGTTTTCCATTACAACTGATATTTGGGGATTTCTTTTTTCAAAAGACCGAAGATTGCTTTCACTGATTTCTGTTTTCTTTGCCCAAAAGGACAAAATATACAATTTATCAGGCTCTAAATCAAATCTTTTAATAATTGCTGAAGCATAATCGCTTAGATATAAAAAAGAACTGGAACTGAATCCCCCTACTTCTTCTAATTCTAAATTCCTGGAAAGATTTAATTTAACAGAACATTGGCCAGAATGACTTTGACTGCAATCCCATGACCAGTTACCAGGTCTATTTGTAAAATAATATCTCCAATAATCTGGAACTCCATCCCTATTTTCATCATTTTCAAATCCAGTATTATTTAATTGAAAGCTTTCTTTTTCTAATGAAACTGCCTCATCTGTTTCATTAAATTTCATTGAAATATTATAAGCATAAATTCCTTCGTAAAAATTAGGGTCAAAATATGCTACAGTAGTGGGCTGTAACATTAGGGTGGGATAAAAATGTCTATCAATAAAGTATTTTTTTATTTTTAAGGAAGTATTAATATTTGTTAAGGTTGAAGAATTATATGCAGGTTCAATACCGTGTGTCCACATATTATATTTATATATTGTAAGATTTTCAAGCCATTCTTCTTTTAAAAATCCCGGAGGCGTCCTGCCAAAAAAACCCCTTATTTTAAAATCAGGCCAATCAATTATTTTTGTATTAGGATAAATCAAATTATTTCCAGATTTATTAAAAAGCCATAATAAACTAATTACCCCATAAAAACTTCCTGTAGAGCTATTTGAAAAAATAATTATTTCATCTGGTTTTATCAAAAGAACATAACCTTGGTTAAAACCTTGCTGCAAATTAACATCAACATTATTACTTTCTGCTACTTGCTTTAAAATTGGATTTTCATTAGGATTTCCAATAATAATCCTCTTGTATGGGCTTATTTCACTTAGATTTTTAATTTCTAAACTAATCAAATTATTTGATTTTTCAAGAGTTTTATTTTTAAGATAATTTGCACTAAAGTTATACTCTGAATCATCTTTATTTACAAATATTTTCCAAGAAGAATCAACCAAAACCTCATCACAGCTTATTAAGGTTATATTTTGCGGCCTCGGTATAATAGTTTCAGAATCAATAAAATTTACAGCTCCGCAATTATAAAATTCTACTCCTTCTGATTTAACAGCAAGTGTTGGCAATTCTCCAAAATATTTATCTAAAATTTTGTTTTCTTTGACATTTATTAAAACAAAGATAACTATAGTAAAAATTAAAGTTATTATCATGGCAATAATTCCTAGAATAATAGGGTCTCTTTTAGCACTCTTTTTTAACTTGCCTCTTTTCATATTTCCTCTCTTCATTATTATTCAAATGTAAAATAGATTATAAGCTTAACTAGAATATAAAAAAACAATCCACCCACACCTAAAGGTGTGAGTTTGTGAAAACAAAAAGCATTTTTCAATCTTTAATTTATTACTAAAATGCTTTTTGTTTCAGGCCCTTGTTTTTAGGATGCTCGGAAATTGAATGCAAGTAAACTACCTCATCTTAAAAGATGAGGTTTTCAATTTCCGACATAAAGAAATTGCCTAAAAATTAGCAATCCCAACCGACCCAGAGGGTCGGGGTATTTGCTAATTTTTTCGCTTCGCGACCGGCAATTTTAGTCTCCAAGAAAAACTTTCAGAAGTTTTTCTGGGCCATTCAAAATCTGAAGATTTTGAAGGTTTCAAATCTGCCGAGGCAGAGCCTCGGGGTATTAAACGCAGATTTGAAAATCAAAGAATCAATCTCAATTCATATATTTGATAAGTTTCTCCCTATCTTTCATTAATTTTTTTATATGCTTCTCTTTAGCTTTTTGAGGAAGGCTTGAATTATTTATTGTCTGTATATCATTATCGATTTGTGCTAGTGCCTTTTCTATTCCAAAATTAGCTGATTTCATATATTCTTGCCTTATCAATGCCCTATGTATAGTTCCATCCATTAACAAGAATACAAAAGATACAAGCATTGTCCATAGATAAATAGATCCATAACTTTCAACTGTTGTTGTTGCCCATAAAAAGAAATATATCACTATAAAGAACACCCATCCTATTTTTCTGACTGTTGTGCTGTCAGATACATTATGTAAAAAAAACAGATAAAGCAAAAACGGTATTATTCCTGCAATAGCAATGCCAAGTATCTGATATTGCATTATTATAGTATTGAGCCATTCAAAACTAATGAACCTTATTGACAATAATGGAACAATTGCAGATACAACAATCAAGACCCTTTTATTATCCGTGAATATATCAATATTTTTCAAAGATATGAAAATAAAACTGAACAATATTATATAAATAAGTAGCTTTTCAAATAAAAGATATCCCGTATAATCCTGCCCGCCAAACAAGGCAATTAAAAATGGTTCAGACCAATTCACAAAAAAATCAACAATCAACTGGCTTCCATGCCTTATATCATATACAAGACCTCCGCCTCCGCCAGAATATTGCGCATATATAAGATTGATTAAAGTTAGTATTAAAAAGACCAGTGCACATCCTAATAACCACTTTTTATTCATAATAAAATTATAATTTACAAGTTTATAAACATTACCAGAAGAAGATATTGCTTACCTTTCTAAAAGCTATCTTCGGGTGGAGGAAAGGGGTTGGTGGGAGGGCATTGTTAGTACAACTTCAGAAAAGTAAGTAGATACCAGAAAAAAATATAATCTTATTTAGTGTTCTGTTTCTGCAATTCTTTTATTAAATCCCTAATCTCTTTAGTGTCTCTTTTATAATCTGTAATACTTATTCTTCCATGAGCAAGCCTTTCATCAAACTTTGCTAATTTATCCTGCAAAATATAGATACTCTCTTTTCTAGACCTCATCATAGCTTTATCTATTTTTATTTTATTAAAATACCTGTTCATAGTTCCATCAAGAAATACCATTCCAAGGCATAGTACAGCTGTCACAGGATAGACAAAAGTCGCATCTCCCATATCATACCTTGTGAACCATAAGAATACAAATATCACTCCGAAAAATATCCAAGCAGCTTTTCTTATAAAACTCGGCTGGTCTTTAAAACCAACATTTACAATAATAAAATAACAAGCAAACGGAATTCCAGCAGATATTGCAACATAAAGCGTCTCATAAGGCAAAAGCATAGTTTTTATCCAAGTTACATCTGATAAATATCTTACACCAAGTATTGATACAGCAATTGTTATTGTCCATAATACCCAGGGATTTTCATTCAAAAGATCTATTCTTTTTAATGTAGCAAATAATACAGCAATCATGATAAACAAAAAGAGTATTTTTGCAAAAAAGAATTCTCCTTGAGGAGAAGGGCCAATTAAAGCAGCTGTTATTGGCTGTGTTGCAGAAATAAAAGTATTGATTGCATTGTCTACATTTTCAGCAATTCCAGAAAAACCTGAAGAACTAGGTTGTGCTAAAACAATTCCAAGTATGTTTAAATATAAAAATACCCCTATAAGTAATATTACACCTTTTTTCATATAACTATTATTATTTTCTGATTTATAAATATTCCTGTGATTTTGGCTTTGTCAAAAGAAACATTTTTAAATACAACCATCTTAAAGCTTTTATGAAAAGGGTGCAAGAAAAAAGAATCTGGTTATTTATTATTCTATCCTTAATCATGATTTTCTCAATCTTATTAGTTTCAGCAGCACCAATTGATACAATAAAGGAATTATTAAAAAGTGGCGAAGGATTGCAATATTATTCTTCTGGATTTTTATTGCTTTTATTAGTGATATTGATAATATATGCTGTTTCTGATTTCGTGCCTTTTTTAAAAGATTCTGAACCAGCAATAAGAATCAGTGTTTCAGTCATCATTGGAATTCTATCTGTTGTTTATTTGACACCAGAAGAAATACGTACAGCTTTAATGGGATACAAAGCATTAGGAATTATTCTTACAACTATTGTTCCATTGATATTTTTGATGTCTATTTCTATAAAATGGAATACTACTCATCCTGAATATAGTTTTATTTCTACAATCCTCTGGGTAGGTTTTTTTACTGCATATTTAATAAAATATTTTCAAAGCTTGGTTGCTGTCTGGGTCTGGCTTAATACAGGTGGAGAATTAAGAGATCCTAATGGAATTGGCTGGTTTGGTGTTACATTTATTTTAATTACTGGCTTGATTAGTCTTGCTATGGTAATAGCAAGTGGAACAATAACGCGCTGGTTCTTTAAATATAGAGTCAAAAGATTAATAGAAGGTTCTGAAATAAAAACTGCAGCTGAAAGAACAGCAAGAATAGCAATGTTTAATGAATTTAAGAACTTTTCTCCAGAAGATGCAGCTATATTTGATGCAGAAATAAGAAGATTAAAGCGTTTAAGGGTCAGGCCTTAAAATATATAAATAGATTTTTATTGATTATTATATGAAAAAAGAACTGATAATAATTTTTATGTTTACAATATGCTTATTATTTATAATTAATGTCAATGCTCAAATTTCAGATGTTCCTAATGTAGATGTTCCATTTGTAGGAAATGTGAATCCAGATACAGGGCTTCCTTCTAGTTTTGAAAAATACCGGGAACTTGCTGATAATCTATCAAAAGAAGAAGCAAGAAAAGCATATCTAAAGCAAGAATGGACAAAACTTCTTGCTAATAACAAGAATATATCTCCTATATTGTTCTATACAGAAAAATTCTTTTCATATTTTGATCCTTTATGGAATCTTTTATTTGGCCTTCCTTTTTCTTGGTCCTGGATGTTTATATTATGCTTTGTATTTTGGATAGTTATTATTGTAATGGGTTACATGTCAATCAAGGCTTTTTTTACAGATATAAACCCTCTGATAAATCTTCTAATTGCATTCTGCATAGCTTCATTAATGGGAACATCAGGAGGCATTAGAGAAGGTGTAAATCTTTTAACTGTCCCATTAAAGAATATCTGGACAATTTTGGTAGTCATGTTTTTAGTAAGTTTAATAGTCTTGATTTATTATAAAGTAATGGAAGAATTGGAAAAAGACAGGAAAAAAAAGACAGAAGAAATAAAAAAAGAAATGAGAAAAGAAGAAAATAAGGCAGTTGATAGATTAAATCAGAGAAGAATAGACCAAGGATTTTGATTTTTTTGTTTGATAATAGTATAATTATCTGCATTTTTAATTAGATTAGAATATAGAATGATTGTTGTTAAAAAATAATCTAGCTTGTCCTGGATTAATTAGAAAATGTAAAGAACTCGGAGTTAAAACTCCGAGCGTTTTGAGTTCTTGACACAAGAAAATCTTTTAGATTTTCTGTGCAAAAAATTCTTCTGAATGAATTTTTCTGAGCCTAAATCTACTCTCACCTCGTTATATATAAGATAACAATAAGATAGACTTTGTTTTTCAAAACAAGGTCTTTTGGGATTTCTTTTTTATGATTGCATCTAGTTTATCTAACTGGCTTTCTATCCTATCTTCACTGAATTCATATTTTGATAATATTGATTTTATTTTCTCTTTGTCAATGTTTGGAAATTCTATTTTAGGGTTTTTAATGACCTCTGGATTTTCTATTATCTCATATATCTCTCTCCAATCAAAATCAAGAGAATATTTCTCGCTTTCCTCTACAGCTTTGAATATCCCCTCTTTTGTCTTATGTTCTTTTACAAACTTCAAGGATTTTTTTGGCCCAAGGCCTTTTACTCCGCCAAGATTATAGTCTGTTCCGCATAATATTCCAAGGACTATGAGTTGCTCTTGAGAAAGTTCAAGTTCTTTTAATACAGCATTTAATTCAATCATCTGCGGAAACACTTCTTTGAAACCTGTTGGAATCTTTCTTCTCCTAGACATTGAAAGGTTCTGTATTAATCTTGGAGCTTTGAACATCAAGCAGTCATAATCTTGAGAGGATACAGCATAACATATTCCTTCTTTTGCAAGATAACTGGCTTGTGCTTCACCTTCAGATGGAGCTTGTAAAACAGCAATTCCCATTGCTTTCAATAGTTCCTTGCTTTCATTTATTTTCTGTTCATCAAGCTTGACATCAGCTCTTGAATACTTCCCCATTGCTTCTATATCTTTTTCTTCAACTGCTTTCTTGTATTTTTCCTTCATCTCTTCTTTCATTTCTTTCCTATTGTTTATTGTCCTGCCTTTTAATAAGGGAGGCTCTCCATCAAAAACATAGATTATCTTTATTCCTTCATGAATAAGATTCATGTTCCTATAGAAAAGTCCAGACAGATGACTAGTGACATTTCCATTAGAATCTTTCAATGGTGTTCCATCAGGCTGCCTTATTGTTGTCAAGAACTGATAAATTGCATTGAATGCATCAACAGCAATTGTCTTTCCTTTTAGGTCTGAAAAACCTATTTCTTTTTTTAATATGATTTCACCTATTTGAAGACCCATGAAATAACAAAAAATATTAAATATAAAAACTTATTGATAAAATAAGAGGGATTATCTGTTGAATTATTTTCTTGTATTAAATCTAAAAGGTCTGATTCTAATGCTTTTGCTTATACCCATGTTGCTGCTATATCTAAGGTCAATTTCTTTATACTTTTTCCAATAATCAGGGTCTGCTCTTCCTTGAGAAAGAGCATCTTCATCAGAGTGAGTTAATCCAAAATAATCATAAGTAGCTGCAAAAGTAGCAAAATCACCTCTTTCATAAGATTCTAATGCTATTTTTTCTAATATTCTTAATTTTCCTATTGGATTTATTTTTTCCCTCATTTTATTCTTCCCCGCCAAAGCAATTAAATAGCCTGGATAATTTAGCTAATAATCCTCTCCTGTTATTATCCGCTTGAGATTCTTCTTGTATTCTTACAGCAAAACTAGCTATTGGGCCAAGGCCTATTAACTCTCCATCTTCAAGATAAACATATTCTCCTAGATTTAGTTTACGGTCTTTAAAATATACACCATTAGAACAATCTTGATGAGGAGTCAAAGCAAAAATTCCATCTAAACCTTCTATTATAGCATGTCTTCTAGATATCCCAAAAGCTCTTGAAATAATATGAGAAATATGAAGATCACATTCACTTTCTCTTCCAATTACATATCTTCCTTCATTTCCAGAAGTTACAACACTGCAACTGCCCAGATTTATTTTACAACCATCAATTCCTTGGTTTTCGAGTGTAATCCTATAATTTCTAGTCATTTTTCTCCAATTTAGATTAAGAAGACTATATTTATAAATCTTTCTATACAGTTACTACTATATAGTAAATATTATATAATATTCATAAAATTCTAACTGAAAAATATATTCGATTAATTCTTGATTTAGTACATAAGATAATCATACTATTCCCGGGATATTATAAAAAGTGGAATTTGCCTTTGCAGTTATATAAACCATATATTTAACTCTTATTTATGATAAAAATTTTATAAAACAAGCTGGATTAGGCATATCAATACTGCTATAACTTGAATTGAATAATTTTAAATAACACTTATTCTTTTTCCTTTAATGGAAATAAACTTTATTCCAATTGATTATAATTATTTTGATTATGAAGGCAGGAACTATCTAAAAATAATAGGCAGGACTGATAATAATAGAAGAGCCTGTATAATTGATTCTTGTCCTGTTTATTTCTGGGCTATTTTAAAACAGGACTTGAATGAAAAAGAAATAAAAAGACTCCAGGAAAAAATAGAATCAATAAGGCTTAAAAAAGAATCACGCAATGTAGAGGTCCTAAAGACTGAACTTCATGAAAAATGTTTTTTAGGTGAAAAAGTAAAAGCTATGAAAATATTTATAACAAACTTCAAAGACAGCCATGATATTGCAGACCATCTTGAATTCAAAGAGATTGACAAAAAGCGAGAATATGATATTGATTTTATAACAAAATATATTTTAGAGAAAAAATTAAAGCCCCTGCATTGGTATAAGATTACAGGAGATATACTGAATAATTCTGAAGATTTCGGAGGCATTGATTCTTCTCTTGAAGTAGATTTATGCTTGAAAGCAGATAAAATAACAGAACTTGATAATCTAGAATTCAAGCCGAAAATCCTCGCATTTGACATTGAGACTGATGAATTTGATATTGGAAAAGGAGAGATATTGATGATATCTTTAGTAGGGGAGAACTTCAAGAAAGTTTTGACCTGGAAAAAAGAATCTAACCATAGTTTTGTAGAAAAGTTTTCTGATGAAAAAACAATGCTTGAAGCCTTTGTAGAATATGTTAAGAAATATTCTCCTGATATCCTTGTTGGATATTTTTCAGATGGATTTGACATACCTTATTTAAGAGCAAGAGCTGAAAAGAATTTTACAAAATTGAGCTTAGGTATTGATGGTTCAAAACCTGTATTTTCAAGAGGAAAACTTCTGACTTCAAGAATTCAGGGAATAGTCCATCTGGACATATACCGTTTTATAAAAGTAGTCTATAGCCCTTATCTGCAATCTGAGACCTTATCATTGAATGATGTTTCTTCAGAGCTTTTAGGTGAAAAAAAAGCAGTCTGGATCCATAAACATTCTTCAAAAATAAAACACCATGAATGGGATAGTTATTATGAATACAATCTCCAAGACTCAGTCCTTACTTATAAACTTACAGAAAAGATCTGGCCTGACTTAATGGAGTTTTCAAGAATAATAGGCCAGCCTTTATTTGATATATCAAGAGATTCTATGTCAGCTCATGTAGAGAACTATCTTATGAATAACTTAGAGAGATACAATGAGATAATTGAGAAAAAACCAGTCTCTGAAATAGGAGAAAGGATATCTAAAGAAAGATACGAAGGTGCTTTTGTATACCAGCCAAAACCAGGTCTATATGAAAACATAGTTTTTTTTGATTTTACAAGCATGTATGGAAGCGTGATAGTCAGTTTTAATTTATCTAAATCTACATACAGAGACAGGAAAACCGAGGATTCTATTGAAGTTGATTTAGAAGGAAAAAAAGCTTATTTTATACAAAAAAAAGGATTTTTTCCAGAGATATTGAATGATATAATCGAAAAAAGGAAAAAATATAAAAAAGAATACAATCAAAAAAAAGATAATCTTTCTAAAGCAAGGTCCAATGCATTCAAGCTTCTTGCTAATGCTAGTTACGGTTATCAAGGATTTTTTGGTGCAAGATATTATCAACAAGAAGCTGCAGCAGCAACAGCAGCACTTGCAAGAAAATACATAAAAGAAACTATAGAAAAAATAGAAAAAGCAGGTTATCCAGTTATATACAGCGACACGGATTCTATATCTCTATTACGTGATAAAAGACCGAAAAAAGAAGTCCTGGAACTTCTAGAAAAAATAAACAAAAGCCTTCCAGGAATAATGGAATTGGATTTAGAAGATTTCTATAAAAGAGGTATTTGGGTCACTAAAAGAACAGGTGATTTTGGCGCAAAGAAAAAATACGCTCTGATAAACGAAGAAGGAAAACTAAAGATAAGAGGATTTGAAACAGTAAGAAGAGATTGGTGTGACCTTGCAAGAAACACGCAAAACAAAGTATTGGAATATATCTTAACAGAAGGGAACCAGAAAAAAGCATTAGAATATGTAAAAGATATTATAAAAAAGATAAAAGAAAGAAAAGTGGATAAAAATGACCTTATGATTAAGACTCAATTGAAAAAACCTATTGATGAATACAAGTCTGAATCTCCTCATGTTACAATTGCAAAAAGAATGAAGGAACTAGGCATGCCAGTTGATATTGGGATGTTAATGAAATATTTTATTATAGAACCAGAAAGCTATCAAAAAACAAGAACAGGAAAGACAAAAGGCCTGATAAGGGACCGGGCAAGGTTGCCTGATGAAGAAGGAAAATATGATATTGATTATTACTTGAATAACCAAATTCTTCCAGCAGTAGAAAACATCTTTGAAGTCTTCAATCTAGAGACAAAAGAGATAATGAATGGAAAAAAACAAATGAAACTCGGAGATTTTTGAAACTATTTAACACAATGGTTTATATAAATATCTCTGGCAAAATCTTTTTGAGCAGAAAGCCAATTTTCAAAAGCATCTCCATCATAAGAATAAGCTCTGTAATTTAAAAATCCTTTAATAGCTTTCTCCACATTTCCAAAAGGTTCAATAGATATTTTGAATCCATAGCACCAATTAACAAAAGCATCCATAGATTGATACCAATTTTTCAAGCCACCATTTTCAGGATGATTAAGATGTATTTTTTCAGCAAGCCTTTCAACAATACCATGTATATCACTGCCAAACTGTGCTTCTCTTGATTCTCTAGATATTTCTGTAAGATTTAAACTCATATAAAATATACTACATATTTACTTTATAAATATTATTATAAAATTCTACTTATCCAAATTCAATATTATATTGAAGAAATTTCCTAATATCCACACAACAAACATTATTATTCCGAAATACATCATGACATAAAGTTCAGGAATTAGAACTCCGAGTACAGTCATTATTATTGCTATTAATAAAAGCATCATCCTAAAGGACATTGTCCCAGCTTTTGTATCATTTATTACCATTGTATATTAAAGTGGAACTTATATATAAAAATTTATTGAATTTCAATATATATTTTTGAGTATATAAATCTTATGTTTATGACTTTCTAGAATTCTTTCTTTCTAAATATAGATTCTTTATGAATAACAGGCTTATGGGAATAGTTATCAAGCCAGCAACCATATTAAAAAGATCCTCTATTAATATGCTCACAAGATTCATATTATTTGAATAGAGTGCATTATAGAACAGATCTATATCTTTATTATAATTATTCAGCATATTATATACATAATCTGGATTAATTAAAAAATTAAAGAAAATAGACAATATTCCAAAGATTATATATGCTAATATTAAAAAAAGCGCTAATGACAAGACCTTGCCAAAAGTTTTCCACCACCTAGTTTTCACTAATTTTTTACTTTCTTTTAATGATTCTATTATGCCTTTTTTCTCTCCTATTAATATAAATGGAGAATATATCCAATAGATTCCAAAGATTATTGCAGGTATTATAAGTAATATAATAAGTCCAATTAAAAGTAAGCATATGACAATAACAAAACCCAGATATATCCAAAAGAATCTTTTTCCGCCTTTAATTGTATCACTAAAATTCATATATTTTTTCTTGTTCATCACATTATAGATTAAGGATGAGTAGAGAAGATTACCCAGTATAATTACAATAATTATTCCTAATGCAAATAAAAGCATCAGATAAAAATTTTGAGTTACAAAACCTTGCAATTGCTCAAAACTAGGCTTATCCCCTAAACTCAAGGATTTTGAAGAAATAAGAAAACTCCCAGTTGTAATAAATAAAGAAGGTATTATGGAAAGAAGCAATATCAATGGAAAATATACTCTAAAATTATCTTTATATTCTTTATATGACTCTCTTAAAATATCCTTAAAATCTTTTTCCATTGTAAATATAATATATTTTAATATTTAAATCTAACCAAAGGGCCAGAAGATGAACATTTCCCTATAAATTTGGGAAATCTGCAGGATTTGTAATCTTTTTCACCACTTCTTAACCTTTGCTTGCCCATCCTCTCTTTCATTTTTGTGCACTAACGATAAAAATTAGAAAATCAGGCTGTCTGAAAGCGACTGATTTTCAATAATCTCTGATTTTTGCAGAGCAAAAATCAGCAAATGTTTAACTACTGAGGGCCAGATTCAGGTAAAATATGATTTTTCTTAAGAGAAGTTTGAATAATTAATATTCTGAAATTTACGACCTTTAAAAATAG
>JAUYDD010000101.1 GCA_030704765.1 Nanobdellota archaeon
TGAAGGATGGAGTTTGATCGGCGATTTTTCTGATTCGGAAATTTTTAGGATGCTCGGAAATTGAATGCAAGTAAACTACCTCATGTCAAGAACCATGTGTTAAAACACATGGCGTGTGGTTCTTGAACACCCCCAAAATTATTTTTGCTTTATACATATTAAAATAAGTAAGGTACGCAAAAAATAATTTTGCTGGTCTTAAAAGATGAGGTTTTCAATTTCCGACATAACTATACTTAACCTTTCTTAAAAGCAATCTTCTTATATATTTCAAACCAAGAAATGGTCAATGAAGAGGCTATCAAACATAAAATAATAGAATAAATATCTATCCTATCAAACCTCAATAATCCTTGTATCTGTGGAAAAATAAAAACCATAAGCATGAAAGATATAACTGATACGAACACTATAATCAAGGATTTGTTCTTATAGTTGAGCGACTTATAAAATGGTTCTGACCATGACATATATGCTAGGATAAGGAAAAGATTAGAGAATACTATTGTAAAAAAACCTATTGCTCTTGCTTTGCCCTCTGTATAGCCTAAAGACAAAGAATATCTAAAGACTAATGTTAGAATTAATAATGAGAATAACCCTTGCAATAGGCTTATAGAAAGCGTCTTTTTATTAAATAAGTGTTCTTTTGCTTTTCTAGGCGGCTTTTTCATTATATTTTTCTCTTCTTTATCTGCTTCAAAAACAACAGAACATGTAGGATCTATTATCAATTCTAAAATAGCTATATGCACAGGTAATAGTATTAAAGGCCATTTGAATAATACTGATAATATAGTTATACCCGCTACAGGAACATGGACAGCAATTAGATAAGACATGGATTTTTTGAGATTATCATATATCCTTCTTCCTGTCCTTACACCATCTACTATTGAAGAGAAATTATCATCCAAAAGAACAACAGAAGCTGCTTCTCGTGCTACATCTGTACCTTTCTCACCCATAGCTATTCCAATATGAGCTGATTTCAATGCAGGAGCATCATTCACTCCATCTCCTGTCATTGCAACTACTTCTCCATTTGACTTAAGGGCATTGACTATCCTTAATTTTTGCTCTGGAACAACTCTTGCAAAAATACTTACATTTTTTATCTTTTTCTTCAGGTCATCATCAGATAGATTATTTAATTCATAACCAGTTATTATTTCCCCTGATAATCCAATTTCCTTTGCTATTTTTTTAGCTGTTATTGGATAGTCTCCTGTTATCATCATGACTTTAATTTTTGCTTCTTTACATAACTTTATTGATTCAGCTACTCCAGGACGTATAGGGTCGTCAAAACCTAAAAGACCCAGGAACTCAAAATCAAAATCATGCTGCTCCCGGGGCAAAGATAATTTTCTAGTATGTGCTTTTGCTACTGCTATAACTCTTAAACCTTTTTTTGCCATTGCTTCAACACTTAAGAAAATGTCTTTTTTGTCTTTTTCTTTTATATGGCAAAGATCAACAATATATTCAGGAGCCCCTTTTGCAGCAACTGTACAATTCCTATTATCATTTGTCCAAACATGAGAGATAGCAAGAAAATCCTTAGTAAGGGGATATTCTTTTAATAATTTCCAGTTTTTATAATTGTATATTTTATCTATAGAGTCCTTTTCACTTAATTCATAAATAGCTTTTTCCATTGGATCAAAGGGATTTTTTTGACTTGATAATACAGAATATTCCACTAGTTCAAAAAAATCTTTTGGAATTTTATCATGGTTCTTTATATCTATTAACTTTTTTCTATTATATATTGACTTCACCATCATCTTATTCATTGTAAGAGTGCCTGTCTTATCTACACAAAGAATTGTAGCAGAACCCAATGCTTCTATAGCATGCTGTCTTCTTGCTAGAACTTTTTTATGGGACATCCTTAATGCTCCTAATGCAAGAAACACTGTCAAGACAACTGGAAATTCTTCTGGTAACAATGCCATTGCCATTGTTATGCCTGTTAAAAAACCTTGAATATAATCATTTCTAATAATACCATAGAAAAAAACTATAAATAAGAATAAGACCAAAACCATAAAACCTATTATTTTAACTATTTTTTTAACTTCTTTTTGAAGATTTGTCTTTTCTTGCTTTAATTCATATAAGGACTTTCCTATTTTACCAATTTCAGTATCAATACCTATTGAATCCACTTCAGCTATACAATATCCGCTGACAACCAAAGTTCCGGAATATATATGGTAGGAACTGTCTTTTTTACCTTTTTCTAAATCTCTTACACTATACTTTTTTACAGGCAAGGATTCTCCTGTTAATAATGATTCGTCCACAACCAGGTTATTTGAACGTATTATTATGGCATCAGCAGGAATCCTATCACCTTCATTTAAAATTATTATATCTCCTTTAACAACTTCTTTTCCAGCTATCCTTCTCTCTATTCCCTCCCTTATAACTAATGCTCTTGGACTAGAAAGATCTTTAAGCGCTTCTAATGCTTTTTGGGTCTTGTTCCCCTCTAATATAGTTATAGCTATTACAAACAATACAGCAAACATTAAAATGACACCTTCATAAAAGTCTCCAATAAAAAAATATAAGATACCACATATTATCAATAATAAAAACATAGGTTCAAGCATAACATTCTTAATTATATGAAAAAAATCTTTTTTTTCTTTAGAAGGTATCTCATTTAAACCTTCTTTTTCATGCTTATGCCTGACCTCTTTTATTGAAAGGCCTATAATGTTCTTTAATTCAGACCTATCTAACATATAATAATCAATGATTAAGTGTTTTTATGTGTTTTTATAGGGTCTAAAAAGTGATTTTTATATGAAATATCAAAAAAAATTTCCCGAAAAATCGCCTACCTCCTGCTAAAGCAGGAGGTTTGATCGGCGATTTTTCTTTGACAGGGAAATTTTTTAGGATGTTCGGGAACGACCGCACCTTAAAAGGTGCGGTTTTCAACGTTCCCG
>JAUYDD010000108.1 GCA_030704765.1 Nanobdellota archaeon
GGCATGAACTCCGGCGAGTTACTACTCATACAAAACGATTCCAATCCAGCGACGAATGCTTTCAGGCGGTAAGCGAACACTTCAAATCAAGAATCGGTAAAAATACCATGTATCGTCAACATATTTAAGGGATTATATATATATACAACGAAATTTAAGATTTCTAAATTTGCTTCTATATACACTTTTCCATTCTCCTCTTCACTTAAAAATATTAATCCTTTTTTGACCATTTTTCGTATGTCCTTATATTTTGTTGAAGGTGAACTGTTTCGATACATTGCTTTAATAGTTGGTGATGAATTTAATTTATCCATAGGTATTTTCCCACTTTTAACTAAAATATTTAGTATATCTACAATCCTTTGGTTTATTTTGACTTCCTCAGTCTTTTTGTTTGCTAACAAATATTTTATATAATCCATAAACATTAGTTGTTTGACTTTTTTAAGCACCAAATACTTAACTCTTTTTATTTCAGCAAGATAGCCCTTCATTCCCCATAATAGAAATTCCCAAGGATCACACGTCAAACGAATATTTCTTAAATGAATTAAATATTCATTTCTATGGAGACTCCAAAAATTAGCCAAAGACCAAAAGCAATAATTATTTATTCCATTTACAAACAAAATAAGTGCCTCTAAAGCACGTGCTGTTCTTCCATTTCCATCAGCGAAAGGATGTATTTCAGATAAATAATAATGAGCAAGAATAGCTTTAATTTGGGGGTCATTAAATATTGATATCTCATTTCTATCACTATTTAGCCAATTTATAAAATTTTTCATGGCTTTTTCAATTTCTGTCCTTGTTCTACATAATCCATCCATTCTCGGAATACCAAATGAAACTATAAAATCTCTATAGTCACCAGGCCTATTACTCAAATAATTGATGTCTTCTGTAAAGTACTTATGAATTTGCTTTATCATTTGTTCGTTATATATAAAATTGTCTTTTTTCTCACAACACATATCAATGATAAATTGATACACTTTTCTTGAATTTTCAGCCTCTTGTTCAATTCTTTCAAGTTTTTCGTTCAGATCTGCCTTCCGAAAAGACTCTTCAATTTCTTCTCTTTGAATCGTTGAACCTTCTATCGCAAGGGTCGCACCAATTGCTGAAATAAGCTCCCCTCTTATAATCTTGTTGGTTGATCCTGGATAAGAAGGAGAATCTTTAATAAATTGGTCTGTACTCTGGATTTCTTGAATTATACTGAAAAATTCCGAGAACCCAGAAAAATTTTTTTCTGACATAAGTTTTTCTTGAAAATTTTCAATAAGATCAAATTTTATCAATTTATCATAAGTTAGTTCCATATATAATTCCTTAAAAGACATGGCCATTTAACCCGGATTATGCATGTAAAAGAGATTTTATACTAATTCGCTACCAATCATTAAAATATAGCCCATTGGAAACCCACCAGTTTTTGAATGGTTTTTTTATCTTCTGAGACCTCAAGCAACGCGGTTGACAAATCATTTTCGAGTTTT
>JAUYDD010000156.1 GCA_030704765.1 Nanobdellota archaeon
AAATCGCCTGCTGGCGAGTGTGGTTTGATTGGCCCTTGTTTTTAGGATGCATGAAAATTCTTTCAGAAGAATTTTCTGCACAGAAAATTGCATAAAACAATTTTCTTGTGCTCAGAAATTAAAACAAACTGACATCCACATCTTAAAATATGTGGTTTAATTTCTGACATTAAAAATAGATACTAGAGACATCCACATAATTCTCTTAACATATTCTCACATTGACCATATAGGAGATATTGAATTTTTTTTAAATGCACAAGTCTATAAAAAAGACAATATTAATAAATTTTCAGACAGAAAAATAAGAGTAATAATCTGATTTATTAACGAGTATATAAAATATATAGCCAACCTTACAAAACTAAAAATTTTTTTTATTAAATATTATAAAATAATTGTACTTTAAATCTATTCACCAATATCTTCATCTTCGTCTAGAAGCTTCTTCATCTCTATCGCGTTCCCTAGGAGTATAATGAGGATTATCAACAAACATTAAAACAGCTATACTTTTTCTATACCCGCTTAAATTAACATAATATACTGCATTTTGAATCCTGACTTGAACCTGAATTTTCTCTTTTTGAACATCACCTTTAAATAAGGCTTCTCTTAAATCTAGAGGATCAGCACCTAAATAGCCTAATTTTTCAAAAAGCCTTCTAAATCCCTCTTTATTTTCAGGATCAGAATATTCATCTTGACCCCTTCTAGTTAAATAGAATTCATTAATCCTTCGATTTCCTGGTGGCCAATTAATACCTCCAAAAACAATAGCTACTATATCTTTAGGTTCAGCGTCATATGGGGTTGTTCGTGAATGTTGTACTTCTTGTAAAAGTTGTGATAAATATTCTGTTTCTAGTCTAGTATCATCGTCTTCAAGAATTCCTTCTAATTCAGCTACAGATTCACTTAATTGATTTAAAGTATAAGGTGCTTTTTGTAATGTTGGTGTATCCATCTTAAAAAATAAAGGAATAAAGGGTTTATAAATCTTTTGTTAAGTAACTACTTAATAGTTTATACAAAGTTAATACCCAAACCTCACAAATATAATCAAAGTTTACAAGTAATCTTGTAAACTGGCGATATAAAGAGACAATATTAATAACTCTCTTCAAAACAATTTTCTTTATTTAAAATTAAATCAAGCAAAGCCATTCTTATATAAAGACCATTTTCAGCTTGCCTAAAATAAGCAACTCTTTTGTCAATTTGTTCAACATCAATAGGCAAATCAATTTCTTCAACATGAGGCAAAGGATGCATTATTCTTGAATTTTTTTTAATAAGCTGAAAATTTAATTGGTTTATTACATATTTTCCTTTAGCTTTTTTATAATCTTGTAAAGATATCCTTTCTTTTTGAATTCTTGTCATATAAACAATGTTAATATCAGGTAAGACTTTATCTAAGACAGTTTCTTCAACAAACTCAACATTTTTCTTTTTTAAATATTCTTTTATATCATCACTCATTTCTAGATTTTCAGGGGAAACAAATATTATCTTGTTTCCTGGAAATTTCCCTAAAAGATAACAAAGTGACCGGACAGTTCTACCTGAGGCTAAATCACCAACCATTGCAATTTTCAGATTTTCTAACCTCTCAAATTCCCTATAAATTGTATAAACATCTAATAATGCCTGGGTTGGATGCTGTCCTTTTCCATCTCCTGCATTTATAATCGGAACCTTAGAAACTTTAGATGCTTCAAGAGCAGCTCCTGTATCATAATGACGTAAGACAATACAATCACAATAACTTGAAACAATTCTTATTGTATCAACAAGTGATTCTCCTTTTATAGCAGATGAAAATTCTTTTGCATTTTCAGTAGAAATAACACGGCCGCCTAATTTATGCATTGCAGAATCAAAAGAAAGCCTTGTTCTAGTAGAGGGCTCATAAAAAAGAGTAGCAAGAATCTTCCCTATTAAACATAAATCAGTTTTTACTCTAAGTTCATCAGCTCTTTTAAACAACTCAAGAAGTATTTCAGGAGTGAATTGCTGTGACTCAATTACATGGTTTAGCATTTTAATTAGAAAAGAACCTTAGTTTATAAAAATAATCCTTATACAAATATAGTTTTATCAATCAATAATATCAAAAAAACAATCCACTACACCCTAAAGGTTTTTTGCCACAGCTAAAAAATCGCCTGCTGGCGAGTGTGGTTTGATTGGCCCTTGTTTTTAGGATGCTCGAGAATTGAAAACTGTAACATTTGCTACGACCACATGATAAATCATGAGGTTTTCAATTCTCAACATAAGAACAAAAATTTTTATTTTCAAATATAGCCTATTTCTGCCCCATTTATCTATTAATAATTACCTTTATTAACTATTTTTATTTATAAGCTATATGAATATTCGAAAAGCAAATAAGCAAGATTGGAATAATATAGCTGAATTAATTGCAAAAGCTTTTTCTAAACCTCCGTATAAAGAAAAACTTAAAATAGATAATGTTATAAAAAAACTAGATTATTGTGGCAAAATAGGAGAGATATTTATCTCAGAAATAGAGGGAAAAATAATAGGGGTTATTATTATAAAGCTTGAATATCTTAATTCAGGGCTTTGTTGTTTTATTGAAGAATTAGTGATTGATGAAAAATATCAAAGAAAAGGTATAGGCCAGGCTTTATTAGAGACTATAGAGATTCTAGCTAAAGAAAAAAAAATAAAATTCATATATCTTACTGCTTTAAAAAAAGCAAAAGCTTTTGAATTCTATAAAAAGATTGGATATAAAGAAGATAAAGAAACAAGGGTTATGTCAAAAATATTGCGATGATAATTAATACAAAAAATATAGATGATGCAAGAAAACAAGTGCAGAAAATAAAAAAACAGAATCCTAGTGAGAAGATTATAGTAAAAGCTCAAGATGAAGAGTTTAATAAAAAAGTCCTGGAAATGAAAAACATAAATATGCTTTTGTCCCCAGAATTCCATGATAGAAAAGACAAATTAAAACAAAAAGATTCTGGCTTGAATGAATATCTGTGCAGATTAGCTAAAAATAATAATACAACTATTGCAATAGATATTGAAAATATCCAAAAATTAGATAAAAAAGAAAAAGCTATAGTAATATCAAGGATAATTCAGAACATAGATTTATGTAAAAAAGAAAAAACAAAGATGACCCTATATCCTATAGATAAATATCCAAAACAAGACATAATGGGTTTTTTTATTGCATTAAAATCATCAACATACCAGGCAAAACAAGCTTGTTCTTGAACTTAACTATTTTTATGATAATCAATTAGTTTTTTTCAATCAATAATCCTAAAATATCATCAGTTTATAATCAAAAAAATTTCCTGAAAAATCGTCTACTCCATTCTAAAGAATGGAGTTTGATAGACGATTTTTCTTATTCGGAAATTTTTAGGATGCTCGAGAATTGAAAACTGTAACATTTGCTACGACCTCACGATAAATCATGAG
>JAUYDD010000157.1 GCA_030704765.1 Nanobdellota archaeon
AAATCGCCTGCTGGCGAGTGTGGTTTGATTGGCCCTTGTTTTTAGGATGCATGAAAATTCTTTCAGAAGAATTTTCTGCACAGAAAATTGCATAAAACAATTTTCTTGTGCTCAGAAATTAAAACAAACTAACATCCACATGTCAAGAACCATGGAATAAATTCCGTGGCGTGTTTGGTTCTTGAGCACCCCAAAAATTATTTTTGCTTTCTACATATTAAAATAAGTAAGGTACGCAAAAAATAATTTTGCTGGTCTTAAAAGATGTGGTTTAATTTCTGACATTATAATTTTTTTATTAACCTTATTCATAGCACAATTATTATTCTTGATTAAAATTATGAATAAATAACTTTATTAATTCTTTTTTTCTTTTATATACATGAAAAGAAAAAAGAGGAAAGGAAATAATAAGGACTTTAATAAAAAAGCAGAAGGACCTTTAGGAATGTCATTTTCTATGATATTTTCAATTATACTTATCATAGTTTTTGTTATGGTTGCGTTCATAGCTGTCAGATATTTTCTTAATCTGCAGGCTTGTGCTAAAACAGGAGATTTTGTAAGTGATATAAAAAATAAAGTTACTCAAGCATGGCAATCAGAAGGCCATGAGACTACTATGACTAGCTATCTTCCATCCAAGATTGATTATATATGTTTTGCAGACTTAACAAAACCATTAAAAGGAACGAACCAACAATTATTAGATGAGATTGAGTATTATGGAGGACCTCCTGATTCTAATATGTTCATTTATCCAAAAGAAAATGCATGTGATATACCTTCACATAAAATACCTCATCTAGACATGGAATATATTACAAAATCAAGGAATCCTTATTGCATAGCTGTAAATAAAGGTGTCTTAAAAATAAAGATAGAAAAAGCACTTAATACTGGTTTAGTTAAACTATCTTAATAAAATGAAACAAAAAAAAGCTATAGAAATGGGTTTTAATTGGCTTTTTGCAATTATTGCAGGAGGTTTTATACTTTTCATTGCAATATATACAGCAGGTACATTGATAAATGTCTTTCAAAAAGAACAAGGCACAGTCACTTCAAAAAGATTCATTTCTAATTTTGATCCTTTAGCAACAGGTTTTGCAGCTGGTGAAGGAAACAATGGGATTACATTCAATAAAAACAGCAGGTTTTATTTTGAGTGTGATGAATTACTTAATCCTCCTTTTGGAAGAGAGACAATCTCATTTTCAGAGCAGACTTTTGGAAAAAAATGGTCTGATAGAAGCGATCAAGTTCCAATAAAAGACAAATATATATTTTCAGAAGATGCATTAGAAGGAAAAAAGTTCTTTATGATATCGTTTCCTTTTTCAATGCCTTTTACAATAGCTGAAGTTATAATAATAAGCTCAAGCAGTTATTGTTTTTATGATGCTCCTTATAAAATCAGGGAGAATGTAGAAGACCTTTCAATGGGAAATGTTGTTTTTCCAAATTTAAGTTCTGAAAAATGTACAGGAGTGAAAGTTTGTTTTTCAGGAGGCTCTAAATGCGATGCAAGAGTATCTTTAGGAGGAAGCTATGTTGAAAAAGATGGAGAAAAGATGTATTATTATGATAATCTATTATATGGGGCGATATTTTCTTCACCCGAAATATATGAATGCAATGTAAAAAGACTCATGAACAAGATGTATGAACTCGGACAGGTCTATAATCAAAAAATAAAAATTATAGAAAGGACAGGATGTGAAGCAAAAATAGGTCTGAAATTAAACGCAATAACTTCTAGTGCAAAAAACATAACAAATTCCCAAGCACTTATATTCTTGGGAAATCAAGCTGATGAAATAAATATTATAAATGATGAAGCAGGAGGATGCAGACTTTATTAATGAAAACAAAATACTTAAAATCAAGAAAATCCCAGTTAAAAATACAGGAAATGGCATTTATGCTAGTTGCAGTTGTCTTGTTTTTTAGCTTAGTCATGATGTTTGGACTTTCAATATGGTATAAAGGCATTTATGCACAAGTAAATAAAGCAAATCAAGAAAGGACTATCACTTCTATGACTAATCTTGCTGATACTCCTGAATTCAGATGTGCTATTTCAAAATCCAATTGCATTGATGGTGATAAAGCAATATCTCTGTTAAACAAAACTGTATATAAGAACCTTTGGCCTTTTTCAAGCCTTAGGATATTGAAATTCTCTGGATTCCATAAAAATGAAGAGGATTTAATTGAATGCACTTTTGCTAATTATCTTGTCTGCAAAAATATCCAAGGCAGGGAGATAGAATGCTCTATCAATAATACTGAAATTAATAAATGCTATGATTCATCAAGGACCTTTTGTGAAAGTGAATGTGATGTAATCACAATATATGACAAAGAAGTATTGAATGAGAATGTTGTATCAAGTTATGTTGCTTTTTGCAGAAAAGAATATAATCAAATAGAAAGCCACAGAGGTTATACTTATGATAAATGCGAAATAGCTAAAATAATAGCAGGTACAGAAGAAAAAACTCCTAATGTCAAAAAATAACACTATAAAAACTAAAGCTCAGCATGAGATAATGGGATTTGTACTTATAGTCTTATTAGTAAGCATAATAATAATTATCTTCCTTTCTTTATCAATAAACCCTAATAGGACTTTACAAGAAGATAATATTGAGGTATCTAATCTATTGCAAGCTTCTATGTATGTGACTACTGATTGCGAGATATCCTGGCCTATGTATTATGAAGATATGCAAGCATTGATTCTTGAAGTCACAAAAAACAAGGATAATGAATGCTTGAATGGAGAGACAGTAGAAAAATCCTTAGAAAAATATCTAAGGTCATTGATTGAAGATACATTAAAGATTGGTGATAATCTTCCTAATAAAGCCTATACATTAAAAATCTATGAAAGATTGACTAAAGACCCTAAAGATGATAATGTTCTTATACAATTTGAAAAAGGAAGTTTTAGTGATTGCAAATCTAAAACAGGCGGAAGGCATATTATTGATAATAATAGGGGTCTTGGGAAAGTTGTTATTGAGCTTATGGTATGCAAGGGGTAAAAAAAGAAAGCGAAATTACCTTCCTCTTTTAAGTTTTTCTAATTCATACTTATCTTGAGCCATTCTTTTTTCTAATTCTCTTACTTTATCTTTTCGATATTTTATCCGGTTTATCTCTTCTTGAGCTAGCCTTATTTTTTCTTCTGCTTGCCTTAGAGTTTTTTCATCTTCTAAAACACGGGGATTATAATTCACTTTTAATGAATGATCTTTCAAAGATTTTATTTTATAACCTGGAGAAGAATCAAAAGACTTATATTTTCTTCTTTTTAAAAAGAATATTATCAAAAATAGAACAATTGCTATTACAATGATTGATACAAATACTATAATAATTACTCTCCAGCTTAAACTTACTGACATACCCTCTCCAGATATTGTATTTCCAGAGATATTGGAGCTTTTATTCATATTTACATTAGAAGAAGTGTTTGTTTGAGGAGGGGTTGTTGCAGGAGGAGTAGTTACAGGAGGAGTTGTAACAGGTGGTGTTGAAGTATTAGTTGTATTTTTAGGAGGAGTTGTTACTGGTTTTGGAGGAGCTGAATTCATATTAATGATAATAGGGGAAGCTGTTGAATAACCTTTAAACTCTTTTTTTGAAGTTATTTTGCCATTTGTCCTGCCTATGACTATCAAATCAACTTTTGCATTCTCTGAAACAAGTGTAAAATTGACTTGTCCTGAAGTCCCTACGACTTCATTAAAAGTAGTTACCAAGTCACCTGAATTCACATTTATGACATTTACAGTTATATCATAACCATTTTTAGAAATCACATTAATAGAAGTTGTCCATGCAAATATAGAAGGAATTATTAAACTAATAATCAACAAAGTTAATACTATTCTCTTTATCATTTTTAAATTAATAAAGTTTTATTTATAAATCTTTTTGTGAGGGACAGTAGTTGAACATTTCCCTACAAATTTGGGAAATCTGCAGGATTTGTAATCTTTTTCACCACTTCTTAACCTTTACTTGCCCATCCTCTCTTTCATTTTTGTGCACTAACGATAAAAATCAAAAAAACAATGGGCCACCACACCCTAAAGGTTTTTTGCCACAGCTAAAAAATCGCCTGCTGGCGAGTGTGGTTTGATTGGCCCTTGTTTTTAGGATGCATGAAAATTCTTTCAGAAGAATTTTCTGCACAGAAA